>NZ_JBEOWY010000032.1:0-86548 GCF_040296285.1 Kitasatospora sp. NPDC002227 | reverse complement strand
CCGGACCTCTTCAACCGCCTCAACCGAGGCGATCACGTCGCTCATCAGGTGCTCTTCCTTGATCGGGAGATACACCGGTCACCGTACAGACCCGGGAATTCCGGGGTGTCGGTCCGGGTGGCATCACCGTCTTGCTCTACATCGTCCGTTTCGAGGAGGGAGATGAGATCGTGCGTTGCCCAGTCCGGGAGGGTTGCTGCTGCGGGGACCGGCAGCCGAGCGTCGCGCCGGAGGGATTCTTCCTTGAAGATCGCCTCGGTGATCCAGGCGAACGTGTCGTCGTCCAGGAGGTCCGGGTAGTCGGCAGCGGTGTCGGCAAATTGGTCGGTGTCGGGGAAGGCAGCGGGCGCTGCGGCGGGCAGGCTGTCGTCCCTCTCCGCGCGGGCGACAGCGCTGCGGACCGCCGTCTCGTACCAGCCTGATCCCCACCATTCACCGACCGACTCGGTGCGGGAGCCGTGCAGGGTCAGCATGCGCAGGACGGCTTCGGGGCCGAGCGTCTCGTCGGCCTGCTGCCAGAGGTCGATCTGGCCGTGGATCGAGGTGAGGATCGGCGCCCAGCCCTCTTCGAAGATGTCAGCGAGAGCCTGGCCGTCGGCAAGTCGGCGGGCCGGTGTTGTGAGGGCGAGTCGCACTGCCGGCCAGTCAACGCCCTGGCGGTGAACGTGCGGAAGGACGGCGCGGGTGGCAGCGATGTTCGCGCGAGCCATCGTGATGTCGTCGATCTTGAAGTGCCACTCCTCGACATCGCTCTCGCGGCGCCAGCACCATTCGGCGATGCCCCGGGCCGCGGCCGCCGGAACGGGGTCCGGGACGATCAGCGGGTAGGCGCGCAGTCCGGCGCCAAGCCGCCAGTCGAACTCCTCGCCCAGTGCCGCAAGTGCCTCTCGCCCGTCACCATCGCGCCGATGGCGGCTGATCGCGTCGTGGATGGTGTCTGCCCAAAGAAGCAGGACCAGGTCGTGGCGCAGCGACTTGGCTTCCTCGGGCAGGTGGATGCGGGTGGCGTCGAGCAGTCCGGCTTCGGCGAAGGCTCGGCGTGCGGCCTCGGCCTTCGAGGCCTGGGTCGCGTGTGTGCTCAGGTCGACGGTGAGGGGTTGGTCGAGCGGGCACAGCGGGGGCAGGCTGTCGGCCCAGTCCCAGTATTCGGTCGGGTTGTCGACGGTGAGCTGTGCGGTGGTGGGGTTCCAGCTGACGCCGATGTGGAAGTTCGAGCGGGAGAACTCCAGTGATACGGGCTGGGTACCAGGCTCCTCGTCCTCGTCGTCTTCCTCGTGCCAGGACTCGGTCTCGGTCCAGCCGGCTCGCCGCAGCGGTGCGGTGAGCCGGGCGAGCAGTTGTGGACCGGCGGCTTGCGGCGACAGGATGTCAGTGGGCGTTGTCGTCATCGGTTCCCTGTTCGATGCTGCGGTTTGTGCCTGGCGGGGTGCCCGTCATGGGGTGCTGTTGCGGGCTGCTTCGGCCTTCGCCTGGAGCTCACGGACAATGCGCCGCCAGCGATGCGCACCGCTCGTGTGCCAGTGGTCCTCGCCTGGCGGTGCCCAGTCGGCCAGCTCGCGGAGCTGGTGGCCGAGCGTCGCCCGGTCGAGGTCGTCGTGGTCGCCCTGTTCTCGGTCGAGCTGCTGGCTGATGTCGTGGAGGCGATGGGCGGCTCGGTAGTAGGACAGCTGGGTGTCCGTCAGCCGGCGCACCGCGTACCCCCAGCACTTGCTGCACCAGTCGTACTCGTCGTTGTCGAGCAGGTCGGAGACGGTCAACAGGTCGTCAGCATCGACAACGCCGCGCTCACGGGTGTGGGGGCAGAACGGCGAGTGGCCCTTCCCCTGGATCCTCGGGTTGGCGTTCGTCGTGTAGATCTGGACGTCGGCGAGGACGCCGAGCGGGATGCCGCTCCCCCCGTTGCGCCACCCCGTGGCCTTCGGGGCCTCGAACGGCTCCAGGTCGAAGTCCCGGGCGTGGGCCAGCAGCCCTTGCCACACCGCACGTGGGAGACCGCGGGAACGTCCGTCGTGGTCGTACCCTCCGTCGAGGGTTCGCAGGTCCTGGACGCCGCGGGCCATCGCGAGCAGGCGCAGGTTGGGTTCGGCCTGCGCCTCGTCGAACACGAGCCAGGCGGCACGTGTGGCACCCTGCGCCAGAGCGAGGTCCTCGGCGAAGAGCGGGTCGTGCGGCTCCCGCACGCGCTCCGGCCACAGGCCCTCCCTGTCCTCGGGTCTGGGACCGACTTCGCGGACCCACGGCTCGATCACATCCGCGGGGAGGTCTGAGGAACCGGCCAGGAGAAAGCATTGCCAACCGCCGGCCAGTCGCCTCTCCAGTACCGGCACCGGGAGGACCTCGGCGCCTCCCGCCGTCGAGAAGACGAGGTACAGCTCGTCCGCGCCCGCCCGCATCGAGCGCAGCAGACGGAGATGGTCCGCGGTCAGTGGCTGGCGCCCGCGCACCGGGGTGTCGTCGAAGACTCCGGGGCGGATCGGGCTCGGCGCAGGCGCGGGCCCGGTAAGGGTCGGTTGTTCGTCGTGGGACTCGCAGTCCAGGAGGGCGGAGTCGGCCAGAAGCCGGTCTGCGATGAGTTGAGGTACGCGCAACGTGAGGGTGCGGGTCGCCCAGTCGGCGTCGGTGAGGTACGTGACCAGGACGCCGATCGTCCAGTCGTCGAGGACAGCGAGGAACCCCTGGTCGGACCGGTACGAGGCATCGTCCTTGACCTCCGGCAGCTGTGCGGTCACCCACCGCAACGCTGTGGGCTCCGATGCGGCGGCGGCCTCCTGGATCCGGCTTTCCCAGGAGGCGACCAGTGCGTCGGCAGCGGCGCGGGCCTGGGCGTAGCCCTTGCGGTTGGGGCGGATGCCGTGGGTGGGGCCGTAGGTGCGTTGGCCGGGGCGGCCCCAGCCGCCCTGGGCCTCGGCGTGCCACCGGCGCCAGAGCGCCCTCAGTCGTGTGGTGACCTCCTCGGTGGTGCCGATGGCGCTGAACACGGTATCCGAGACGGGGAGTTCGGGCTGCCTCATAGCGGCCGCCGCAGCGGCTGCCAGGAGCACTTCGGGGTCTACGAACAGTGTTGCCTGGGCCCGCAGGCTCTCCAGGTACTGCTGCTTGGCGGTGAGTTGTGGCTGCGCCCACGGTGCCAGCCAGGAGAACATGACGACGGTGGCCTGGGCTTGGTGGAGGCTCCGGGCTGCCCCGCGCCAGGCCGACAGCACGCTGTCCCGCAGGCGCTCCGCTTCGTCGCGCGCCTCCCAGTCCTCGTCGTCCGACTCCTCGTCCCCGTTCTCGTCCCCGTTCTCGTCCCCGACGCCGGCAGCCGGCTCGGCAGGATCGCTGTGGAGCAGGGCGGCGGACTGCCGCACTTCAGCCTCGTCCCAGCTCTCATCGGGGCCCGGCTCGGTGTAGCACTGCAGCTGGTAGACGAGGCCGAGGCCGCGCAGTGCCTGCAGGAAGATGCCGAGGCTGGTCTCCGGCGGTGCCCACCGCCCCCACTCCGCGCAGCGGGAGCACATCCGGGCGATCGTCTCGGCGTTCAACGGCGATTCGGCCGTCACGACGTCGCGCGTGCGCAGGTGGGTGCAGGTCGCCGTGGCGTGCAGCTTGGCGTTCTTGCCCTTGGCCGAGTGGACGGTGACGGGTGTGCCTTGGAAGGGGCCGAGCGGGACGTCGGCGGTCAGCGAGATGTCGAGCACGTAACTCCCCTATCGGTCTCGGCTTGCGAGCCTAGACCGGGCCACCGACAACGTGGTCCCGCACAGATGAGGTGATGGAGGGAGGACACGCCTGTGGTAAGCAGGTCGGCGATGCCCGGGCCGTTGCCCGCGTCCAGGATCAGGACCGCCGACTCGGCCGTGCGTCGGTCGGGCTGGATCCCCACCGGTTCTCATGATCGCGGTGTACCAGATACGGGGGCGCGCAGCGCGGTCACCGGCGTGGTCTTCCGCGAGCAGGCCCCCAGGCCAGCTCACCCTCTCCGGTGCGACCGTGTTGTTCGATCACCTCCCCGGCAGTCGCGTCGGCACGCTGACGACCCCGATGCGTCAGCACGAGCAGCAGGACAGCAACACCCGCGAAGTGGCAACCGAGAAGGGCAAGCAACGGAGTCAACGAGGGTTCCTTAGGGTCAGGACGGGCGCCGAGCGGACGACATGCCGCAGGGCGAAGCGCTCCTAGGTCGAGGGTGGGGGCGAGAGAGGACGCATCAGCACCCTGGCAGCCACGGGATCAGTCGTCGCACGGCCACCGGTCTCCGAGAGAAACCCATCGCCGGCTTCACTCCGGGAACACCGGACAGATGGAATTCCGTGATCACGGGAGCCCGCACTACCAGTCGGGTCCTTGATGTCCGCGCCTGGGCCGGGAACCCCTGGGGGAAGCCCGGCGACGGTGTCGAGCAGTGCACGCACGGACTCACGTTGGGCTCCGCCGACCCGAAGAAGGAACGGGCAGCGAGGTCAGGAGCCGGACACCACTGAGGTGGGTTGTGTGCCTGCGCCCACCGGCGCCCCTGCGTCCGCCACCTCCCCCGGCGGCCGCAGAGCACTCAGATCCACCCAGCGCAGCGTCAGCAGGGTCATGAGGACCGGCAGCGTTCCACCCAGCACGAAGAGGCACACCACGAACTCCCGGCCCGTACCGACACCCGCCAGCACGGCCGACAGCGGGACGAGTGCGAGGGAGCCCAGCCAGTCGATGCTGATGATCCGGCCCCGCACCGCGCTCGGCACGGACGTCTGGACCAGCGTCGCCCAGAACACATTGCCCACGGTCGAGAAGAAGCCGTACGCCACGCCCATCGGCAGCAGCACCCAGAACGACGGCGCGAAGACCATCAGAGCGAGCGGTGCTGCGCCCGCCGTCCAGGCGAGCAGCATCCAACGCGCGTAGTCCCTAGGGGGTTTGCGCGCCCCCAGGAGGACCGATGCGATCACGGCGGCGACGCCCGTCACGCCGATGAGCAGGCCGTAGTCGCGGGCGTCGCCGCCGAGCCGGTCGCTGATGAGGAATGGGAGGAGCACTTGCCGAGGGCCGGACTGGAGCAGCAGCACCGCTCCCGACCACACGATCAGGATCCACAGCCAACGCTCCCCGAAGAGGTAGCGGAGCGCCTGGCGGTAGGGGACGGGCTCGGCCGGCTCCGCCACGCCGGTCTCGGGCACGGTACAGCCGGCCGCTCTCGGCCCGATCAGCGCCACGCACACTGCGGCCACCCCGAAGGTCACGGCATTGAGCGCGATGACGCTGAAGGCGTCGAGCAGGGCGATCAGCACGCCCCCCAGCGCCGGGCCGACCATCCGCATCGCCAGCGACCGGACGGTGGACTCAAGGGCGTTCGCGGCGTGCAGGTCGTCCTCGGAGACGAGATCGGGGGTGAAGGCATCGGCGGCGGGCCCGCTGATCGCGGCGGCCGCGCCGAGCACGAAGGCGGCCCCCACGAGGTGCCACACCTGAAGCCGTCCGCCAAGGTGGAGGAGGCCGAGCGCGGCCAGGGCGACGAAGCTCGCCGCGAACGACCAGCCGATGACCCGTTTGCGCGGGAAGCGGTCGGCCAGCGCCCCGCCGACCAGGACACAGGAGATCAGTCCCACGGACTCGGCGCCCACCACCATGGCGAGCTCCGAGCTGCCGCCACCCATTTCCATGGCAACCCAGGGCAGCGCGACGAGCCAGACGCCGTCGCCGAGCATGCTGATGAGGTACCCGAGCAGGAGCAGCCGGTAGTTCCTGGTGCGCAGCGGGGCCAGCGACCTCGACAGGGATCGGGACAAGGACATCGGATTGCCAACTCCACAGGTGGGTAGGAAGGTTCGGCAGGAGCGTGGCGGCCGCTATCCGACCGCCCCGCTGGTGACAGCCAGTCAGGAGTTCGCCGCAGCGATCCGCTTTCGCAGTGCCACCCTGATCTCCTTGCCGTCCTTGTCCTTGATCATCATCACGGACGGGGTGGAGTGCGTGACGGGCAGCGCCCGCAGTGCCTTCTGGTCCGCGACCCGGGCCTCGTAGTACTCGCGACCTGCTGGCATCGTGTTGGCTCGAAGCGCGGGAATCGGCCGCTGGGCGACCTGCCAGTCGATGACGTCGTTGCCCGGCTGGTACTCACCTCCGTCATCGGGGAGCAGTGTGCGCGGCCGGTTGATGGTGTACACGTTCTCCAGGTGCTCGAATGCGTGCCCGACGCCCGGTGGGATGAGGAGGTACCGCTCCGGGTCCGGGTAGAAGGTGTACGTGACGTCGGCACCGTGGGTCGGCGATTCCACGCGGGTGTCGATGAGATGCAGGGTCACCTCCTGGTCGCGGGGGCCGGCGAAGGTGAGCCGGTCCTCCTGGCCGAGGTGGATGCCGTAGGCGTCGTGGGTGTAGCCCGACTCGCCGTGGTCGATGAAGTAGAGCGGGTGGCGGTCGAGGATGGCGGAGAAGCCGGACTCGAGCCCGCTCCGGATCACGGGGTGGCGCACCCAGCCGAGTCCGAAGACGGCGTCGATCGACTCCCAGCTCTTTTTGTTCTCCTTGGGCAGCGGACGGCGAAGTTCGACCCGCCGGACGGTGCCGTCGGCGAGCCTGACGTCCCGAGTGACGGGGTATTCGTACTCCACCTTCGGGATCATGGCGCGCTGCTGGGCGGCGACCATGTCGTACCAGAGTTCGCCGGCCTGATGGGAGTTGGGCCGGTAGCGGGGCACGTCCTCGTCGGCGATGTCGAGCGGGATGTTGAGGATGTCCGCGTCCGGCTGCCAGTCGAGGGTGCCGTGGACCCAGTCCGCGGGGTCGGGCAGGAACAGCTCGTACGAGTTGATCGTGTTGACATGCTCCAGGCCGGCGAAGGTGTGGGCCACCCCCGGCGGGATGTACAGGGCACGGGCCGAACCGGGGGTCCAGGTGTGCTCCTCGCGCACACCGGCCGTGGGCGAGCCTTCGCGGCAGTCGATGAACCAGCCGGTGACCGATCCGGTACTCGGGCCCAGAAAGGTCAGGACATCGGCCTGTCCCAGGTGGATTCCGTAGTGGCCGTAGCTGAATTCCGATTCGCCGTGGAACACCAGGGTGGCGGGGCGCAGTGTCGGGAAAGGGACGACGTAGGAATCCTTCCCGTTCTCGATCCGCCAGTTCTCGCGCCAACCGAGTCCTTCGATAGTGAACGGCTCTCTCACGGCTTCCCTTTCTCTGTCGCTGGGGTGGGGTGGATCAGGCGATGGTGCGGCCCGGTCTCGGAAGCTCGTTCCGAGACCGGGCCGCACCGTCCCGTGAGGGTCAGGCGAGGATCTCGACCTCGTAGCCGGCGGCCTCGGCGGCAGCGCGCAGGTCCTCGATCGAGGTGGTGGGCAGCTCCTCGAAGATCTCCGCCACGGCTGCCTGCTTGATGCCGGCGAGCGAGGCGGAGAGGCGGGCGGCCTGTTCGGCGCCCTCGAACTTGGTGAAGGCCAGGTTCGTCAGGAGCGTCTGCAGTGCCTCGTCGCCGGACAGTGCCGCCTCGCGGAGCTTGGCCAGGGTGTCGTCGTCGATCCCGTCCCAGTCGGCGTCGAGCTGGGCGCCGTTGGCGTACAGGCTGTGCAGAATCTGGTGGGCCGGGGTGGCGGTGGAAATCTTGTTCACGGTGAACTCCTCACCTTTCTGCCCCTTTTTGCTTCCTCGGGGCTTTGTCGTCGGTGATTTCATCTTCACCGACAGCATCAACGCGGTCAATGATTTCCTTGCCATCTTTCCCGAATCAGGAATTCAGACATTTCGATGGGTCTGGTCTGTTCGAATCAGGAGGCGGGCGCCGGTCGAACTGGGCGGGCGCGTGAGGCAACGGCGACAACGAGGGCTCGGGTCCGAGGGCCACATTTCTCAAGGCCCGGCTGCGGTGTCTCGCTGTCGAGGAAGAGAGCCGGGCGGAGGCCGCCCTGGCGCAGCCCGTCGACGATCTCCGCCGAGCGGCCGGGGTGGAGTACCACCCGACTGCGGCTCCGGCGCACTGGTCGCTGCTCTACGGGCTTCGTCGGCGAGCGCGAGAAGTTGCTCGGCGTACGGCAGTAAACGCTGCCCCGCGGGGGTGAGCAGGACGCTTCTTCCGGCCAGCCGTTCGAACAGGGCCACGCCCAGCGTTGTCTCCAAGCTCTTGATCTGGCTGGTCACGCTGGATTGCGAGTAGTTGAGCTCGGCGGCGGCGCGGCTGAAGCTGAGGAGAGTGGCGGCCTTCTGGAATGTCGTGAGCTGACGAATGTCCACCTGTGCTGTCTCCAAACCTCGGGGAGTGTCCCTGCCGCGTCGGCCCTCGGCAATGGGCTGGCTCTCGGGTCCTGGGTGTGTCCGAGTGACCTTCAGAGGGCGGGCGGTGAGAGCGAAGGGCCTGTCGGGGCTCTCACGAAAATGAATCGGCGGTAGCGCTGGAGTCACCTGTCGGAACCTCCCGCCTCACGGGCCTCCTCACGCTGGCCGAGTCGCCGCGGACTGCACGGCTACCGCGAGCGTCTCGGCGGTGACGCGTCGGCGGTGGGCGTGGGCCTGGTCGAGATTTGCCCGCAGTTGAGCGGCGGCGGCGCGCACGTCGCAGTCGAGCGGCTCGATCGGCGGGTGGCCGGCCGCCAGGATCTGCTTGTAGGCACCTTGTTCGGCGGCGGAGCGGATGGTGAAGTCGATCTCCGCAGCGGCCGTTGCACAGCGTTCCCAGGTGTCCACGGCGCGGCGGGCGTCGGCAACGGCGACGATGTAGGCGTGGTGGGCCGCCAGCCAGTTGACCGCGGAGCTCATCGCTTCCCAGCGGGTCTCGATCAGCTGGCGGAGACTGTCGCGTTCCTCGCGTGCGGCCTGCTCTTCCACCAGTCGGGGGCGCAAGGTGTTGTAGCGGCCGACCACGTCGCTCACCGCCATCAGCCGGGCGGCTTCGTCGCCGATCGCCTGACTGATGGTGCCTTGGGCCGCCCATCGGCCGATGGCGTCGTACATGACGGTGCTGTCGGCGTTCTTGTCGATGCCGATGAGGCCCTCGACAGCCACGGGGCCGGCATTCATCCTGATCTCCTGTTCGTGCGGCGGGGGTTCCAGGCTCGCCGCAGCAGTGCTTTAAGTTCGCGGTCGATGTCGAAGAATTCGTGCTCGGAGCCGATCGGTACGAGCTCGGTCATCTCGTGGCACCACTTGTCGATGTCCACAGCGCGTGCCGAGAGCAGGCAATCTCCCCCTGGGGAGGAGAGGTTGATGAACACCCGTTGATCCGGGCCGAACTGCTGTCTCCACACTTCCAGGTCCCCCTCCCCCGGGCAGGCGGCGCCGTTCACGAGCAGGTCCCGGGCGAAAGTCCAGGTGGCTCCGCTGCCGTCGATCAGGCGGAAGTCCATGCTCATTTCGAAGGGCCGTTCGGCGCTGTAGCGTGCACGGACGAGGACCGGCTCGGATTCGATTCCACTCTCCAATTGCATGAAGAATTGGCTGGTTACGGTGGGGTTCACGTTCGATTTCCCGACTGACGTTTCCTGGCAGGATCAATTTGACTGCGAGAAGACTAGCCGCACTCCCGGCCCTGAATCGCGCCATCGGGCAAACCGTTCACTTTCGCCGGAGCAGAAGTGAACTTTCGTCGCATTCTTCGTTCATCTTGAACTCGACCTGTCTCGACCATGGTTGCACCCCTCACAGTCAAGATCGAAAAACCTTGTCGGTCTAGATGCGAGGACTGCTTCACCATGCCACTGCTCGAGTTCCGCGACCTGCCCACGCCCTTCGATTGCTGCTGCGTCGGCTGCGTCGCGGCCGACGAGGAGCAACGGGGCGAATCAGCGGCTTTCGCCCGTTCCGGCGCCGCCCGGCTCGTGACGGCGGGGGCGGTGGCCGTGGCGGCCCTCGTCGGCCCGGGCTTTGTGCACGCGTCCGCGGCCCAGGCGGCCGAGACGACCGGTGCGGCCATGACGGAAAGCGGCGACCGCACCCTGTCCCCGCAGGGCGCGCCGGACTCGGCCGTCGGCGCGGCCAAGGCCGCGCAGCGCCTGACGCGCGCCCAGATCCTTGCCCGAGCCCAGAAGTGGGTCGACGCCCGGGTGCCGTACAGCATGAGCAAGTACCGGGACGGCTACCGGACCGACTGCTCCGGCTTCGTCTCGATGGCCTGGGGCCTCTCCGGTAATCACTGGACCGGTGATCTGGACCAGTACGGGACGCGGATCAGCAAGGCCGAACTGAAACCGGGCGACATGCTCCTGTTCCACAACTCCGCTTCTCCCCAGCGTGGTTCGCACGTCGTGCTGTTCGTGGAGTGGGCCAACTCGCAGCACACCCGGTACACGGTGATGGAGCAGGCCGGCGGCCTCGGCGCCGTCAAGCGGACGATTCCGTACGCGTACACCTCACACGCTTCGTCGTACGTCCCCTACCGCTACAACCACCTGCAGGACGGCGGCGGCACGAGCGGGGACGCCTTCCCAGGCGCAGGTAACTTCGGTCCCGGGGCCGACAACGCGCACGTGACCCGGCTCGGCACGATGCTGGTCAACCGCGGCGCGGGGCGGTTCTACCAGGAGGGCCCCGGCCCGCGCTGGGGAGCGGCCGACCGCAACGCCACGCGGGCTTTCCAGGAAGCCCAGGGCTGGTCGGGGTCGGACGCCGACGGCATCCCCGGGGCAGCCACCTGGCGACTGCTGGTCGAGGGCCGGGGCAACAACATCGGCGGCGGCACCGCCCCCGGCTCCCCCGCCCCCGGCTCCCCCGCCCCGGGCTTCCCCGGAACCCAGTACTTCGGCCCGGGCAAGCACAACGACCACGTGACGCAGCTCGGGCACCAGTTGGTGAAGAAGGGCTTCGGTCAGTCCTACACCGAGGGCCCTGGTCCTTCGTGGGGCGAAGCCGACCGCCGCGCGGTGGAGGCGTTCCAGCGCTCCCAGGGCTGGAACGGCAGCGACGCGGACGGCTACCCGGGCCCCCACACCTGGCGCCTTCTGTTCGGCTGAGCACTCTCCCGTGGAACGCCCGGGTCGGAGGCCGTCCCTGGATCGGCCTCCGACCCGCCTAAAATTGTCTGATTCACCCGAATCGCCCTCATTCTGTTCAAGGACCCTTGTGACCCTCTCCCCCGCGCCGGACGCCTTCGAGCGCTGCTACACCGCACTCATGAAGCCGGCCGGTCGGACCAGGTGGACCCGCGCCGATCTCCTGATCCTGGGGCTGGTCGCCGTCGGATCGGTGCACAGCGCCTTCAAGCCGGCCGCCGGGCTGCTGCACGGCGTGCTCTCCGCCGCCGTGGTCGCGGTCGCCGTGACCGCCGGTTTCCTCTGGCGACGGCAGGCCCCGCTGGCCCTGGCCGCCGCGACCCTGCTCGGCCTGGTCCTCGACGGCGCCCGAATGCCGGCCTTCTTCGCCCTCTACGGCCTCGCCCGGTACCAGGAGCGCCACCGCTCGGCGGTCATTGCGACGAGCTGCGTGGTGTTCCTCCCCCTGGAGGCCCTGCTGCCCGGCCACCTCGGCACCACACTGGCGGAGGACCTCATCAACTCCACCTTCGCCGTCCTGCTGCCGGTCGTCTTCGGCCTCGGCGCGCGGGCGTACGAGCGGAGCATCGTCGCCCTGCGCGAGGAGCGCGAGCACCGGATCGCCCAGACCAGGGCGGAGGAGCGGGTGCGCCTGGCCCGCGAGATGCACGACGTCCTGGGGCACCGCATCGCGATCATCGCGATGCACGCGGGAGCCATCGAGTACGCGCCCGGCGCGAAGCCCGAAAGCCGGAAGCTGGCCCGGGCGATCGGCGACACCGCCCGCGCCGGCATGCGGGACCTGCGCCAGGTGCTCGGCGCCCTGCGGGAGCGGGAAGGCTCGGTGATCTCCGGGCACTCCCTCGCGGACCTGGAGGAGCTGGTGGCCGGTGCCCGCTCCTCGGGCCTGCAGGTCACCCTCGCCACCGACGTGGCCGACCCGGTGCCGCCCGAGATCGCCCTGACCGCCTACCGCACCGTCCAGGAGGCGCTCACCAATGTGGTGAAGCACGCCCCCGCGGCCAGGACGGACGTGCGCGTCGCCATCACCGGGGGAATGCTCGAAGTACGGGTACGCAACGCCGCCTCGCCCCTCCCCGGGCGCCGGGTCGAGGTGGCCGGGGACGGATTCGGCATGATCGGTCTGCGGGAACGGGTGTTCCTGCTCGGCGGGGAGTTCTGCGCCGAGCCGACCGCCGAGGGCGGCTGGCAGATCCTGATGGCCGTCCCGCTGAACAACATCACGCCGGCGCCGTGAGTCCTGTCTTCCGGCAGCAACCGCATTCACTTTCGTGAACGACCGAGGTGCGAACCTCGAAGATCCCCCGGGATCGCTGCTCCGGGACCACACCCGACTTTCCTGAGGAGTCAACTTGATCCGCGTGCTGGTGACGGACGACGAGCCGCTCGTGCGCTTCGGGCTGCGCATGCTGCTGGACGCCGCTGAGGACATCACGGTCGTCGGCGAGGCGAGCGACGGGTCGAGTGCACTTGTCCAGGCCCGGGAGGTCGCGCCGGACCTCGTACTGACCGACCTGCGGATGCCCGGTATGGACGGGATCGCCGCGACCAAGCAGCTGCTCGCCCTGCCGAACCCCCCGGCCGTCCTGGTGCTCACCACCTTCGACACCGAGGAGGGCGTCACCGAGGCCCTCAAGGCCGGCGCGGCCGGCTACCTCCTGAAAGACGCGCCGCCCGAGCAGGTGCTCGGAGCGGTACGGGTCGTCGCGGCGGGCGGCCGTGTCCTGGCCTCGGCGTCGATGGCCCACCTGGTGGACGCGTCCGTGCTCCACAGCAGCCGGACGGCCCGGATCTCTCCCGACCAGCGCCGCCGCCTGGAGTCGCTCAGCAACCAGCAGCGGGAGATTCTGTGCCTCGTGGGCAGCGGGCTGTCCAACCCGCAGATCGCCCAGCGGATGTACCTGACGGAGGGCACCGTCAAGGCGTACGTCTCACGCCTGCTCACGTCGCTGAAGGTCGACAATCGCACCCAGGCCGCGATCCTGGCCCACCAGGCCGGCCTCCTCGAGGACGAGTAGCCCTGCTGCAGGGACGCCACCGGCCGCGCAGTTCGCTCTGCGCGGCCGGTGGCTCGGGCGGCAGTCAGCCCGTCACGTCCAGGAGAGGGCGCTTCAGACAACCCCGCAGCAGCAGGACGTACAGCGCGGCGCCGACTGCCAGCCGGGCCCAGGCCCCTTCCTGCAGCCAGAGCCATGCCGTCCCGGCCCACGGCACCACCGCCGAGACGACGCCCTTGAGCTGCCCGGACCTGACGAACTCGGAGTCCGGGTCCCGGTTGGCATCACCCTTGGTGCGGTAGGCGCCGCCGTTCTCAAGTCGCTCCACGGCCCGGTGGGTGGTCAGCCGGCCACCGTGCGCCGGGTCCAGGAACGAAATCACGGCGCCTGCGCCGACCTCCGGCATCTGCACGGGACGGACGACGACCACATCGCCCCGGCTCAGCGCCGGCTTCATCGAACCGGAGACGACGACGGACGGACTCCAGCCCCAGACCAGCGCAGCCACCGGCATGAGCATCAGCGTCGTCACCGTCACGGCGAGCGTGCGGCAGACGGACACCCGCAGCACCGACCACCAGCTCTCGCCCGCGACGACGCCCGGCTCCTGCCCGCTGTCACCCTCCTCGGCGACCGGGCCGGGAGCGCTCTCCCGTTCCTCCCCCGGTTTAAGCTCACTGTTCATTCCCACGGGGATTCGAGTCAGCTCTCCACGTCGATCTCGGCGCCGACGTCGAAGGAGATGCTGGACAGCTGAGCAGTGTCCGGGACGGTCGGGTCCAGGTACCAAGCGATCTGGAGCACCCGACCGTTTTCCTTGCTGTCGCGATCCTCTCGGTCGAGTTTGAAGCGGTCGATCACCGAGCGGCCGCCGTCACTCTTGCTGTCGTCGTACCAGTCGCCGAGGGTCTTCATCACCTCGACCTCGGTATCGCCGGGCTTGTCGACGACGAACTCCAGCTGGAGGTGCTTGGCGAGCTCGGAATCCGAGGGGACCGTGACCTGGTTGCCCAGCGAGTCCTTGGCAGTGATCCCCTTCAGGACGATCTGTCCCCAGCTCGCCTCGCCGCCGTCCTTGTCGCCGGGTGCGAAGTCGTACTTCATCTCGGCCCAGTCCTCCCTGCCGGGCATCAGACCCTTGACGTTGACGAGGGCGCTCGTGCCCCTGTCGCTGGTCACCTTGGACCGAGTCCACTTACCGGTCTCGATGGTGTTGCCTGGGTTCCAGTTCGAGGCCGTGACGCTGGCATGGGTGGCGCCGAGCACCATCGCCCCCGCGGCCAGCGCTCCCGCCGGCACGGCCGCCAGCTTCGTCCAACGCTTCGCGAATTCCGATCGCCGCCTGTGCATGCTCATGAAATTGTCCTCCGGGTGAGAAACGATGCCGGCCGGTATTGGTCTGGCACCCCTTCATTGCACCCCATTCGACTGAATCGATAGTTGACGCCCGGGCGGCGAAGGTAACCATTCCACCGCTCCGCCCAATTCCCGTTCCGCGCCGTCTGGCCTACTGGTTCTGCCTGACGCATTCACCGCTCACCGAAATCTCCCCGGCCGCGACCTGCCTGCCTCCGAGACGATGTCTGAGGCCTTCCGGCGCGTTCTCCCACCAACACCACGGAAGATGACGACGCCCTTTCCGCCGTCACGGGCCACAGCGCCGTGACCGGCTCCGACACGAGCTGAGAGAAGGCCCCGGTCGATGCTCCTCTCCGCGGGAGCCGCGCTCGTTGCCGACACCGCCAACAGCGGCATGCAGATACCGGCCACGAGTGCACTGGGAATACGCATGGGACCTTTTCAGGGTTGAACCGACAAAGTAAATGTCGCCTTGACCCGATGTCCGAACAGGACAGCAGCACATCGGATTCAAGGCGACACAGACCAAAGTAGGGCCTCCGGCGACCACTTATGTAAATTCCAGCACGAACGAAAGTGAATGATCGGGCCAACATTCGCTGCAGGCCTTCCCGGTACTGTCCGGTTTCGATGCGCGATTCAGCAGAATTTATGACGCTTCGATCCGACAGAGAGGCCAACTCCCCATGCAGCTCCGGCTGACCAGCCAGGCCACCGCCCTCGTGCTTGCCGCCACAGGACTGCTCACCGCCGCTCCGGCGGTGGCGGCCGCACCATCGCCGACCGGGCAGCAAGTCACCTACCGGGGTTACCACTTGCGGGTTCCGGACGGCTGGCAGGTGGTCGATCTGGCCAAGGCGCCGACCACCTGCGTTCGGCAGGATCGGAACACCGTCTACCTGGGCACCCCCGGCGAGCAGCAGGACTGCCCGTCCCACCTCGTCGCGGAGAAGGCCGACAGCCTGCTGGTCACCCCCGAGCGGAGCGGCGACACCCCGGTCACGGAGCTGGCTCCGGGCGCCCCGGTACCGGCCGCAGTCGTCGCGGCCGGTGCGGCGGACCATGAGTTCACGGTGGGGATCGCCGGTACCGGCCTGCGGGTGACGGCCGGCTACCAGGGCGACGCCGACCGGGTGCGGGCCATCCTGGACGGGGCCCGGGCCGACTCCTCGGCCTCCCCCGGCCCGGGGGCCGCGCGGCCCAAGTCGCTCCGGCCCCAGATGAAGGGCCCGGCCCCCAGCACGGAGGCGACCGGCCTCGGGTTCGACGCCTGCACCGCCCCGTCCGCGAACACCATGAAGGCCTGGGCGGCCTCCCCGTACCGGACCATCGGTATCTACGTCGGCGGCCCGGCGCGCGCCTGCGCGCAGCCGAATCTGACCCCTACCTGGGTGGCCGACCGGGCCGCGGAGGGCTGGTCCTTCCTGCCGATCTACGTCGGCAGCCAGGGAAACACCCGCTTCAAGACGCAGATACCGGCGGACGAGACGAAGGCCCGTCAGCAGGGCACCAAGGAGGCGGCCGAGGCCGTTCGGCAGGCAAAGGCGCTCGGATTCGGGCCGCGCACCGTGGTCTACAACGACATGGAGAACTACGCCCCGGCCGCCCGCGCCCGGGTACTCGCCTACCTGGCCGGCTGGACCACCGAGGTCCGCCGTCTGGGTCACCGCTCCGGCGTCTACTCCAGCGCGAGCAGCGGCGTGGCCCACCTGGCCGCCAGGCACGGCGACGCGAACTACCCGTCTCCGGATGTGATCTGGTCCGCCAGTTGGAGCACCGCCCCGGACACCTCGGACCAGGGGATGGTCCTGCCGGGCCCGCAGTACTGGCCCACCAGCCGGGTGCACCAGTTCCAGCAGAACGTCACCGAGACGTACGGCAACGCCAGCATCCAGATCGACCGCAACGCCGTGGCCGTACCGGCTCCGGGCAGCCTCCTGACGCCGGAGCGGAAACTGATGCCCGGCCAGTCACTGAACAGCACCAACGCCACTCTGGTGATGCAGGGCGACGGCAACCTGGTGCTGTACCCGAAGACCCGGAGCTCCGCCCCGGGCGGCCCGCTCTGGGCCTCGGGCACCGCCGGCCACCCGGGCGCGTACGCAGTGATGCAGCCGGACGGCAACCTCGTGGTCTACCGCAAGGGCAGCGGTTCACCGAGGGACGCACTGTGGAGCACCCGGACCTGGAACCAGCCGGGCGGGCACGCGGTGCTCCAGGACGACGGCAACTTCGTGCTCTACCGGGGCGGCTCCCCGCTCTGGTCGAGCAATACCTACGGCGCCGGCGCCACCCTGGGCCCGGGCACGATGTTCACCCCGGGCCGGTGGACGCAGTCGGCCACCACCTGGCTGGTGATGCAGCACGACGGCAACCTGGTGCTCTACCGGAAGCGGGACGGCGCGCCGCTCTGGGCCTCGGGCACGTACGGCAACCCCGGCGCGTACGCGGTGATGCAGCCGGACGGCAATCTCGTGGTCTACCGCAAGGGCGGTAACGCCTCGGCGGGCGGCGCACTCTGGGCCAGCGGCACCTTCTGGAGCCCCGGCGCGTACGCCGCGGTGCAGGACGACGCCAACCTCGTCGTGTACCGCCGAGGTGGCGCCTCCCCGACCGGAGCGATCTGGGCCAGCGGCACGTGGAACAAGGGCTGACGAACGCCGCCCCGAAGAGAGCAGAAGGGTTCGTGACGCCGAAGTTCGTCCTGATCTCGGGCAGCCTGTGCCAGGAGTCCTACAACTCGGCGGCGCTTCGAGCGGTCGGGCGAATCATCGAGGAGCGCTCCCAGCCGTCCGAGGCAGTGGTTCTGCCGATCGGTCGGCTCCCCTACTACATCTGGGAGGTCGAGGCGGCGGGCACGCCCACCGAGGTGCTGGCGGCTCGCGCCGTCGTCGCCGAGGCCGATGTGGTCATCATCGGCACGCCGTCGTACAAGGGCGCCACGCCGGGGGTGCTGAACACTGCCCTGGACTGGCTCTCCCGGCCGCACGGCGAGAGCGTGCTCGCCGGAAAGCCGGTGGCGGTCCTGAGCGCCTCGCCGGGACGACTCAGCGTGCTGGATGCCCGGTCGGCTCTCCTGCCGGTCCTCGACACGGCAGGGGCAATGGTGGTCGGACACAGTACCTTCACCGTCACCTGCGTCGAGGAACGCCTGGATCCGGCCGGGGAGTTGACGGGCGCCGAGGTACTGTCCGCACTGCGCGGCCTGGTCGAGACCGCCGCCCTCGCAGCATGTGTGCGGCCGTGACCGGCAGGCTCCGATCACATGGCAGGGCCTCCTGTGCGGCTCATGGGCTCGCCACCCAGGAGCTGCCCGGGAGGCCCTGCCCTCGTGCGCAGGCCCTCGGCCGGTCAGGCGCCGGTAGTCATCTCGCCCTGGGCGCAGACGACGTAGACGGTGAGGTCGGCGGGCGTGGCCGTGCCACCGCCGGTCGGGACCTCGTTCTTCTTCACGGCCACGATCCAGCCGGTGGAGTCCTCGGTCGGCCGGCTGGTGATGACGTCGGCCGGGGTGGTAGCAAGCTGCTGGCCGGCGCCTGCGGAGACGAGGAAGCCGCCGCCCATCGCGAACTGGTCCGGGGCGCACATGATCGTCCGCTCGGTGCCGTCGGCACCGTGCACCATGGGGGGCCCGGGCTCGTTGACCGGCGTGATCTCCCGCGGCCGGCCAGCCGCCGCGCTGGCTCCGGCGGTGGTCAGCAGCATCGCGAAGCCGGCGGCAGCGGCGATGCTGCCGCGGACGATAAGGTTCATCAGCGGATTCCTTCCGAAAAGTCTGTTTTGCGGCATTTCAACACGGGCTCGATCGGCACAGCGCCCGACACTCCGCCGATGGACGAAGTCAGGGGGCGTCGATGTTCACGGCATGTCAGCATCAGGATCGAACACTGAGCGTGTTACGCAGTTAACGGAACGTGCTCGCCGAGGTGGTCCACCGGAGGCGGGCCGGTACCCAACCTGAGGAGTTCGATGTCACGCAGACGCCTGTCTGTGGCACTCGCGGCCACCACGGCCGTCCTGGCCCTGACCACCACAGCAGCGATCACACCGCCGTCCACCGCCTCCGCCCGCACCGCCGACCAGCCCGGCGGCGGCATCGGCCAGCTACGCATCACGCCCGAACAGGTGCGGGCTGAGATCCGCAAGGACGAGGTGGCGGCACTCGGCCAGGACGCCGCCGAGTCCCTGGCCAAGGACCGCATCGCGCTGCGCGACGTAGGCGCCTACCCCGACCCCATCCGGGCCCAGCGCCTGCAGTCCCTGACCGACTCCCAGGCCCAGATCAACGCCGGGTTCCCCGACGCGTCGCGGTACGGCCGGTTCACCGACTACTTCACCTCCCCGGACTTCGGCGACCACGTCGCCCTGCTGCCCACCGGCAAGGTGCTGCTCTTCTCGTTCGAGCGGATCGACACCAACCCGCAGCACGAGCCCGCACCGACCCAGACCATCGGCAAGGAGAACGCCGGCCGGGCCTACCTGTGGGATCCGAGCGCGGGCACCGGCGCCAGCGCGTTCAAGGCCGTCCCGCCGCCGATCGTCAATCCGAACGACGGTGAGAACGAGCCGCGCCCCGCACCGCTGTTCTGCGCCGGGCACGCGTACCTGCCCAACGGCATGGTCAGCGTCTTCGGCGGCAACTTCGGCAGCAACGGCGGCGCCGGTACCAGGTACACCATGGTCTTCGACCCGTGGGCCGAGCAGTGGCTCCAGCAGGGGGACATGTCGGTGGGCCGCTGGTACCCGAGCGCGGTCACCACCGCGAATGGCACCCAGCTCGTCATGTCCGGCCAGACCGAGCTGGGCTGGGGCACTCCCACCCCGATCGTCGAGCAGTTCCCGAACTCGCCGCTGGCCGTCCCGTACGGCAAGACCTACACCGGGGGCAACCCGGTCAGCAAGTGGCAGAACACCACCGCGCCGTACCGGATGGACTACCCGCACCTGTTCGCGCTCAACGACGGCAAGGTCTACGGCTTCGGCCGGGACGCCGACCAACAGTACAAGTTCGACCCCGTCCTCCAGACCCGCACCTCGCTGCCGAACCGCCCCGACGGCGGGATGCGGATGTACGGCGCCGCCGTCGCACTGCCGAACGGCACCGCCGGCCCGAACTCCGCACTGATCCTCGGCGGCGACCGCAACGACAAGAACACCTACAAGTTCTCCGCCGCCACCGGCACCTGGGCCAAGGACACGCCGCGAGCCTTCGGCCGTACCCAGGACGACACGCTCATCCTGCCCAACGGCAACCTCTTCACCGTCAACGGCTCCTACGGCATCCGCGACTACGGCTTCGGTGACTACAACCCCAACGGCGACTTCAAGTACCGTCAGACCGAGATGCGCGACTCCAGCGGCACCTGGACGCTAGGCCCCGCCGAGCGGCTGCCGCGCGGCTACCACTCCAACGCGGTGCTGCTGCCGGACGGCCGCATCATGGTCACCGGCGACGAGCTGCAGCAGCTCGCCAGCAACCCCAACATCTCCGATCCGAACGCCAACGGCACGATCGAGATGTACGAGCCGCCGTACCTCTCGCAGGGCCCGCGCCCAGTGCTGAGCACCGCCCCGACCAACGCGGTCGGCTACGGCCTCCCCTTCTCCGTGGGCAGCCCCACCGCCGGCGCCGTCACCAAGGCCGTGCTGGTGGCCCCGGTCACCTCCACCCACTCGGTGGACACCAGCCAGCGGTACATCGAGCTGCCCATCGTCGGCCGCACCTCCTCGAGCCTCACCCTGACCGCCCCGCTGAACCCCGCAGCGGCCCCGCCCGGCTACTACATGCTCTTCCTCCTCAACGCCCAGGGCGTGCCCAGCGTGGCCAAGTTCGTCCAGATCGCCGGCCTCTGAAGCCGACGCAGCTGGTAGTTCAGACCACGAGCAGTTGATGCAAGCGCTCGGCTGGGGCTTCCCAGCCGAGCGCTCCGCGCCTCAGTCTCCGGTCGGGTGCCAGGAGCCGGCCTGCCTGATGGTGACGGCCGATCCCCAGAGCCAGAGGACCAGGGCAAGCACGCCGGTACCCACCGTGCAGGCCGTGAAGACGACGTCGGCCGGCGGACGGTCTCCGGTCGGAGAGGAGGCCGCCAACCACCCGCCGACCACCTCGCCCGCGAGACCGGCGAGCACCATCGGCAGCAGGACGCTCCATGCCGCGGTGTGGAGGTGCACCCGCCGTCTGCCGGTCAGGACGCTGAGCGGGGCCAGCGCCCTTCCTGAACGGATGAACTCGGCAAGCCCGCTCAGGCCGATGGCGGCGGCGAGGATGAACGTACCGATCAGGCCGAACAGCACGATCCAGTTGCTCTGAGCCTGCTGGAGAGTCGCGCCGACCAACCAGCCGCCGCCCAGGGAGGACACCGCCGCGCCTTGCGGAAGCGTCCGGAAGGCCAGGTTCTGGATCGCTGCGGTAGGCAGGTCGGTCCCGTCGGTGGAGACCAGCAGCCGGACCGCCTTCCGCCGAATGCCGTCGTCCGGCAGGGGCGAGGTCACGGGGTCACCCTCGACCGCCTGCGCGGCGCCCGAGCCGTCCGCGTAGAAGTTCACCAGGGCCCGTACTCGCTGGTCCTCCGCGTCGGCTGGAACCGCCGTCGGCTCGCCCGTGCACGGCAGCCGCAGCGCGGTCAGTGCGGGGCAGCCACCGGTCAGCACGACCTCGACCTCGCCCACGTCCGCGCCGAAGGGCACGGTCAGTGTGAGCGGAGCGGCGTTCGCCGGGAACTGATGGTAAAGGGCGGTGAGTTGATCCGGCGTCGGGGTGTTGTACGGGCCGATGTTCAGCACGGTGTCGCCGAAGCGCTGCTGCATCGACCGCGCCTGGACCGCCAACTCGGAATAGGCGGCGTACCACATATGCCCCTGGATCAGGAGGCCGATGGCGACGACCACTCCGGCCACGACTCGGGCCACCGGGCGGGGATGGACGGCGCTGCGTCGGCCCGCGACGATCATCGCCGGGCTGCCGAGGCCGCGGCCGAGGCGCGCCAGACCGCGTCCGGCGGCAGCGGTCAGGACGGCGATCACCGCAGGGAGTGTCGCGAGGGTGGCCAGCGCGCCGATGTAGTGCGTGAGGACGGCAGCGGCGGAGAGGGGCGGAAAGAACTCAGGGCCACGGACGGCGACCAGCAGCATCAGCGGACAGGCCAGGGCCCAGCGGCGCAGGGCCGAGGTCGGAGCGTGCGGCCGTACTCTCCGCTCGCCCCGCCGGTTCGATCGGCGCAGGGCGGCAGCACTCGCGACGGCCAGCGTCAGGCCGACCGCCCCCAGCCAGGCCAGGGCCATCAGCAAGGCGCAGTGCCGGAGATCGGCCGCCGCGAGCTGGTACTCGGCCAGCGGCAGCCACACGTCCCGCCCGCCGGCCCAGCCAGCTGCCGCCGCAGCCAGGGTGGCGCCGAGAGCGACGGGAGCGACGGCTTCGGCCAGGGCGATCAGGAGACGGTCGCGGGTACGCCCACCCAGCACCCCGACCAGCGCGGTGCGCCTGTCCCGGGCGTGGGCGCCCGCCCGAGCCGCGACGGCCAGCAGGACGAGAGCGGGCAGGCCCAGCAGGAGAGTCAGCAGCAGCTGGAACTCCCACTGCGGCCCGACGAACAGCGGGTCACCGAAGGAGGAATCGGCGGGCTCCGTACCGTAACCAGTGATGGGATGCAGTCGCGCGGTGGGAGGCATCAGGTCAGGCACCGGGCGGATGTAGGCCAGGCGTTCGCCGGGAACCGCCAAGCCCTCGGGTGCGATCCGCCCCACCACCGTGCCGTAGCGCTCGGCGATCCCTTCCGCGGCGCCCTGCTCGGCCAGCGCCTCGGAGAGCACGGCCTGGCCGGGGGCCGGCCAGTGGTCCACACCCGGGGGAAGCGGCGCGTTCTCCACGAGGGGCGAGAGGTAGACGACAGAGAACTGCTGACCGGCAACCGTGTCGAATCCCGCACCCCACAGCGCCGAGGCATCCCGCGTACCCTCACCGGACAGCATGACGGGCGACCGCGCGGCTTGGCGCTCGGCCCGGCCCTGATACGTCGCCCAGGTGGCGGCCGTCGCCAGCGTGACCAGCGCCAGCACCAACGTGGCACAGGCCAAGGCGATGAACCGGGTCTTCCCCGCCTCCGCCCGCCACCCGGCTGACCAGCCCAGCCGCAACAGTTGCGTCCGGACCCCGCTGACCTTCGTCCCGCGGTACGCGGGCATCAGGCGACCCGCCCGATCGGCGCGCCAGCATCAGCGGTCAGTTGACCATCCCTCAACTCCAGGACTCGGTCCGCGCGGGCCGCGACATCGAGGTCATGGGTGACGACAAGCACCGCGCAGCCGAACCTACTCGGCATGGTGAAGAGCAGCTCGGCCACCTTGTCACGGGCCGCAGCGTCAAGGGCGCCGGTGGGCTCGTCGGCCAGCAGCAGCGCGGGAGAGTTGACCAGGGCTCGGGCGACGGCAGTGCGCTGGCGTTCTCCGCCCGACAGGCGGTCGGTGGTGGCAGCAGCCGGGACTCCGAGTTCGCCGAGCAGTGCGGCCGCGCGCCGGTAGGACCGCTTCCTCCCGTGACCGGCCAGCAGGGCGGCCAGCGCCACGTTGTCGGTCGGGGAGAGTTCCGGGAGCAGCTCGCCGAACTGGAATACCATGCCGAGCCGGCTCCGCCGAAACTCCGCCAGTTGGCGCCCCCGCAGCGCGGCAACCTCGGCTCCAGCGACGCGGATGCTCCCGGAGCGGGGACGCTGCAGACCCAGGACACAGGAGAGCAGTGTGCTCTTGCCCGAGCCGCTCGATCCGGTGACCGCGACCGTCTCTCCGGCTTTCAGCTCCAAGGCGAGATCCCTGAACAACTCCCGGCCGTCGCCCAGCTCGTATGACACCCCGCTGATCTCCAGTGCCGGCTGACCGGCCCCCGCATCGCCCTCGTGCACTTGCGCCATTGGCGTTCCCTCTCCATGGATCCCTTGAGCGGCCGTCGGGGTGGCCACCTACTGACAGCCACCCCGACGGCGCTCAACTGTTGTTCAGCCCTGGTCAGTTCTCGACGAACTGCCAGGTCCCGTCGCACCGGTCGGAGCCGAACTGGATGTCGACGCAGGCCTTGATCTGGGAGACCGGGTGGGCAGTGTCATTGGCGCTGGAGAGGGTGGTGCCCGACCCACCGTGGTTGTTCAGCCGCTGTTCGCCATTCGTATGCAGACGGTAGTACCGCACGTAGACCGAATGGCTGTCCGCGGCGGTGTCCTTCACCGCCACCTGGCCATTGGCGCCGTGACTCCAGGCCGTGGAACCCGTCACAGACGAGTCGTGGTTGGCGGCGAAGGCCGGCGAAGCCCCCAGCACCGCGCCCCCGATCAGCGCTACCGCCGCGAACTTGCCGCCTGCCTGACGTATCGACATCGATCCTCCTGTTGACCATTCGTGCGCCTTCCGTCTCAGGCACACGTACTTGCGCCAAACCATGATCAACATCAATGGAGAGCCGATAGTTGATTCCGGCGGCAACGAAGGAGATCGCATCCGTCCCGACTGGCCAACCCGGGGTCGGCCGACGGCCCAACAGCGCCATCCCCCGAAGGCAGCTAAAGTCATTTCCTGCCGTGGATTTCGTCGCATCTACACACATCCTTCGTGTATTTACTGCATCGAATGCTGCGGCTAGCTTCATCATCGCCCGACCCACCTGAAAGGTCACATTCGGACCCCGATTAAGACCGCCCACGGGCATTTCGAGCGAGGCTTTCACCTTGATCCAGGAGAGAGTTCATGAATCGTTTCACGAAAGCATTCTGTGCGGTGGCGGCAATGTCCGCCGCTGCCGTCGGCGTTGCCGCAGCTCCCGCCAGCGCCAGCGCCTGGGGCAACCCCGGGATGACGACGCAGTATCCCGCCGAGGGCGGCAGCTGGGAGTACGGCTTCCAGAACGCCGCGCTGCGCTCGTACTACACGGTGAACAAGTGCCACGGGTCGACCGTGCTCAAGCTGATCAACGGCAAGGAGGTGAACCGGAGCAGGAGCGCCGACACCGCGTCGGGGCACAAGTCCATCGCCGAGGTCGGGACGGTCAACAGTCCCAACATGAAGGCTGAGTACTACTACCGCACCTGCTGATCTCGAGCGGCTTCGACCTGCGCCCCGGCCACCTTGTGCGCCGGGACGCAGGTGTTCCTTGGAGTGGCCGGGTTTTCTGATTGGCATGGAGGGTTCTTGTACAGGCGTGTTGTTGTAGTCGCGGCGGGGACCTTGTTCGCCCTGCTCGCCCTGGTGGCCGGTATCGTCACCGACCTCCATGACCGGGACTTCCCACAGGCGCTCGGGGCCAGGAGCCGGATCGGCCTCAACTTCCACAGCTCGGCGTTGACCGAGCGCGACGCACAGGCGGCCTTGCAGGAAATGGACGATCGCCTGCACCTGGGCCTGGTCAAGATCGCTCCCGACCTGGCGGGCGATGGCAACGCGAAGGTCTACGTTCCCCTCAGCGAGGGCAACTTCCCTGCTGAGTTCCGGTGGTTCGGCGGTGGCGCGCCGGGCCAAGTGCTCGGGCGGGAGCGACTCGATCACTCTCCGCCCGACGGCACGTATCTCCTGACCGGCGACCGGGCCGGCCTCGGTGAGGTCGAGAAGGCCCTGGTGTCCTCCGGGGTGCAGGTGGACACCACCGACGCCTCCGTGGTCGACAGCTTCGTCTTCGTCGCGAAGGAGGGCAGTTTCGGCGCAGCCGTCCTCGCCGCGTTCGCACTGGTCGTGGCGTTGGCGTTGTTCTGGCTGTCGGCGCGGGCTCGGGGGCGGGCACTGCGGGTGCTGGCCGGCTGTCAGACTTCGCGCATTCACGCCCAGGACCTGAGTGGGTTCGCCGGGGTATTGCTGGCTTCCTCCGCGGCGGTCGCCCTCGTGGCGGGCGGCTCTGTGGTCGTGACGCGCGGTTGGCCCCCTGCGCTTCTGTTCCTGCAGGTGCTGGCCGGTCTTGAGGGCGCCGTCATCGCCGCATCGCTGTGCACGATGCTTGCTCTCTCCGTCTCGGCGTGGCCAGGCGCTGCCATGCTGGCCCGGCGCCGGCCCGCGGTGCACAGCCTTCGCAAGGCTGCCTCTGTGGTCCAGGCACTGACGTTCGTCCTGGTGGCAGCGGCTGCCGGGCCGGCCTGGGCCGCGCACAAGTACTCCTCCGCCCAGGCGGCCGAGACCGCCCAGTGGAGCCGGTTGTCCGATCAGGTCGGCATCCGGTTCAACATGGGCGGCGGGGCGATGGACTGGACCGAGCCGAGAGTCGGCCAACTGGTCGAGGAGGCGGAAGCCCAGGGCTCCGCCGCGTTCTCGTACACGATGACCCCGCAGGACTGGAGCGGCGATCTCGGCGGGTACTCGGCCGTCGCCTTCGTGAACCAGGCGTGGATGAACCTCTTCTCCTCGGGACCGGTGAACCGCTCGCTCAGTGAGGTGCCGTTCGAGCAGGTCAGGCAGATGGTTGTCGAGGCCTTCGGCGAACAGTTCGAGATCTGGTCACGGAACAAGCTTCCAGGAAATGAGCTGATGGCACAGTTCAGGTACGTGAAGCCTGTCGGCGAGGTTCGAATTCCGGTCAATTCCAGAGGCGGGAGCCTCATGTTCCCGGACAATGTCCTCATCGCCGTCATGCCGTCCCTTTTCGGCATGATCAATGATCGGAATTTGACGTCGCTGGTTTCCACGCGGCATATCGTGTTCGCCGGCCTGACGCCGATTCAGGGGATGCTGGAGCAGCACAGGCTCACTGTTGCCGATCTTCGCGCCGCAGGGTTCGGGGGTGACGTGGACCTGGTCTACATCGCGGAAGAGGGCCTCCTCAAAGCCCAGTTCGCCGCCCATGTCACATGGTTGCTGAATCTCGCCCTTCTGGCGCTGGTCGTGGCATTCGTCGTCGCCGCGGTCGTCAGCGCAGTGATCAGCGCCCAGCTCCACACGAAGCGCGACTTCCCGCTGAGGACGGCCGGGCATCCGTGGGCCTGGGTGCTCCGGGACCGGGTGGCGAAGGAGGTACTGGCCGGAGCCGGCCTGATGACCGCAGTGATCCTGGTCCAGCAGTCCACTGAGGTGACGGCTGTTCTGACAGCTTCGGCTTTCGGCCTTTCCACCACCATAGTCAGCCATCTCATCGCTGCCCGCTGGTGTTTTTCCGCCGTCAGTCGGCGCAAGATCTGATCGGAGTTCAGGAATGATTGTAGAAGCTCAAGGAATATCAGTGGCGATCGGCGGCCAGGCCATCCTCGACAGCGAGACACTGAGCTGCCACCCCGGAAGCATGACCGCTCTCATCGGCCCCAGCGGGTCCGGGAAGACCACTCTGCTGCACTGCCTCGGACTGCTCCTCCCCATCGACCGCGGACACATCGTCATCGACGGGCACGACGTCACACGTTACGGCGCAGCCGCGCAGCGCCGGTTCTGGCGCGATCACGCTGCCTTCGTGCTCCAGGACTACGGCCTCATGGACGAGGAGTCGGTCGCCTTCAATGTCACGATGCGCACAGGATTCCTGGGGCGCCGCAGGGGCGCCGGCGACCAGCGGCGCATGGAACGGGCCCTGGAGCAGACAGGTCTGGCCGGCCGACTGGACGAACCAGCCGGCCGGCTCAGTGGCGGCGAGAAGCAGCGACTCGCCCTGGCCCGTGCCATCTACAAGGAGGCCAAGATCCTCTTTGCCGACGAGCCGACGGCCTCACTCGACGCGGCGAACCGCAAGGTGGTCATCAACCTGTTCGCGGGGTTCGCCGAGAGTGGCTGCACGGTCATCGTCTCCACGCACGACACCGAGATGATCGAAGCCTGCGCACGGCAGCACGAGGTCACCTCCGGCCGCCCGCCCGGACTCCGCGCCGACCCGTAGACGACTCCACCAAGCCCAGGACAGCTGACCTCTCGCGGATCCAGCCCTTACCACGGCCCTCTGTCACGGAATACCCGGCAATGCCATCCGGTGCAAACCCGGCGTCCAAGCCAGTGATGCCGGACGTGCCACAGGAGCTGCGGGGGTACGTCTCGATCGGGAAACACCCACCTAGAAGGAGGTCGTCATGACCACCCACCGCAGTGCCGTCCGCGCCGCCGGCGCCGTGCTTCTCATGGCCGCAACCGCAATTCCCGTGTTTGCCGCGACACCCGCAAGCGCAGTCCCGGTGAACGCGCCCAGCACCAAGGCCATCGTGATCCCGCTCCCGATCCCGATCCCTGGCCTGCCGTGTCTCTGCATCGCTGGGCTCCCCTGCCTCTGCGAAGGCCGATGAAGCAAGGCGTGCCCTTTGGCGCGGCTACCTCCGCTCAGACAAGGAGACGGTGAGGCCGCGTACGTGCTCGATCAGGGTCGGCCGGTAACTGGCCCGCAGCGCGGCCGCCTCCTCCGCGGGCAGCTCGGCGTACGGATCGTCGGCCTCGCCCATGGTGACCACCCACACCCGGTCGGTCCCGGCGAGGCAGGCGGCCGGCTGTTCGCACGGCTGAGCGAAGAGGTCCGCCCGCTCCAGCGGGGTCTTCGCCGCGAACACGTCCTTGAGGCGCACATGTTCCGGAAGGTAGTAGGCGATCTCGAAATCGATCATCATCCAGGGCACTGAGCCACGGAGCGGAACGAAGCCGTCGCCCGGCCGATAGCCGCCCTCGATGATCTTCGCCGCCGCCCTGCCGTCGGTCAGCTCGTGCGAGGTGGTGGTGCGCAGCCGCATCTGGTCGGGTACGCCGAGCAACAGCACCACCGCCAGGCCGGCCGCTCCGACCCCGCGGGGCCGGAGCGAGCCCAGCCCGGCCCCGGCCAACACCGCCCAGGCCGGCACGGTGTAGAGCTGGTACCGGTCGAGGAAGTAGGAGATCTCGCCTTTGGAGAGGAACCAGGTCAGCAGGATCGGCAGCGCGGCAATCAGCCCGATCTCGAAGGCCTGCCGCCGCCCACGAGCCCACCCGGCCGGGATCGCGCACAGCGCCAACACGCCGACGCTGACCAGCGCCGAGCCGAACAGGCCGTGCCAGTAGCCGGGGAGGAGATGCAGCTCCGGTGCCTTCAGCATGGAGATCTGCCGGGCGACCTGGCGCTGACCGAGCACCATCAGCGGGACCACCGGCAGCAGGCCGACGACGACCGCCGCCGGGAAGCCGAACAGCAACCCGCGCTCACGCCGCCGCCACCAACGCATCGCCACGATCACGGCGTGGCTGGCCAGGAAGACGAGCGAGACCAGGTGCAGTGCCCCGGCCGCCGCCACCGCCACCGCGTAAGGCAGCCAGCGCAGCAGCGTCGGCCGCTCCAAGGCACGGAAGAGCAGCCAGGCGGCCATCGACACCGCGAGCATCACGAAGGCGTACGAGCGCGCCTCCTGCGCGTAGCGCGAGACGGCCGGCACCGCCGCGAACAACAAGCCAGAGATCAGCGCGGAGGTCAGGCCGAAGAGTCGACGGGCCGTCAAGGTGACGAAGATCGCCGCCCCGGTCAGCGCCAGCGCGGACGGCAGCCGGAGCACCGTCGCTGAATCGCCGAAGAGGCCCACCCATCCGTGCATCAACAGGTAGTAGGCGCCGGAGGATGCGTCGACGTGTCGCAGCAGGTCGAACAGTTCGCCGATGCTCCGGGTGGCCGCGCTCCAGGTGGCCAGCTCGTCCCGCCACAGCTGCGGGCGCCAACTGCCCCGGGTGCCGAGGAAGAGCGTGAGCAGGGCCGGCCAGAGCCAGATCGTACGGGCGAGCAGACCGGCTGCCCGGTCGGGTCGGGTCGGGGGTGGCGGTTGACAGGTGGCCCGGGGCGCCGGAGCGCCGGTCTCCAGAGCCGGCAGTGGGGCAGTCATCGTGGTCAGGGCCTTTCGCTTCGCGACCGCACGCGGCCTGTCTGCCGGTAGAAGGCGACGCCGTAGCGCTTGGACATCCGAGATCGGAGATCCAGTGAAACTGGCTACCCATGTACGGAAGCTGATTCGGCAACCGGCTCGAGGTATCTGAAGTGAATTACTTCTCGCGGCACAACCGGGCCTCTGCGACCGGAAAGCCCGCCCATGAATTCGACCTCGGCGGTCAATCCCGCATCCAAGGTGAACAATTTCTATGACGTTCAGTTTCCCATTGCCGCACATTGTCTGACTGCATATTGGAATCGCGGCACGTACAGTGATCGACGTCCCCGTGTCGTGCACCGCGGAGGTCCCCCTGCCCGAGCAGCGAGTTGGACCCCGCGGCGCTCGGACCTGCCCGCCACCGCACGGTTTCGGCGCGGCGGCGCGTCCCAGCCAGTAGGCAAGGAAACACAGCAATGGCGTCACCCACCACCACGGATTCCGACCTCGAGCCGGTCTCCCGTTCCGGCGGCAAGACCTTCTTCGGGCATCCCCGAGGCCTCGCCACTCTCTTCGTGACGGAGATGTGGGAGCGGTTCAGCTTCTACGGCATGCGAGCTCTTCTCGTGCTCTACCTGGTCGCGTCCGCCGAGCAAGGCGGGCTCGCCTTCTCGGCCGCCGTCGGTGCCGCGGTCGTCAGCGTGTACAACGCGATGGTCTACCTCACCGCCCTGCCCGGCGGCTGGATCGCGGACCGGTTCTGGGGGCCGCACAAGACAGTGGCCGTCGGCGGCTTCGTCATCATGACCGGCCACTTCCTGCTCGCTCTTCCCGCGACCGGCTGCTTCTTCGTCGGCCTGCTCCTCATCGCGGTCGGCTCCGGCCTGCTGAAGGCCAACATCTCGACCATGGTCGGCCACCTCTACGACGGGCCCAACGACCCGCGCCGCGACGGCGGCTTCACGATCTTCTACATGGGCATCAACCTCGGTGCCTTCGCCGCGCCGCTGGTGATCGGCACCATCGGCCAGACAGTCGACTGGCACCTGGGCTTCGCCCTCGCCGGCCTCGGCATGGCACTCGGCCTGGTCCAGTACCTCCTCGGCACCCGCCACCTCAGCCCCACCAGCAACGTGGTCTGCTCGCCGATCACCCCGGCCGAGAAGAGGGCCGTGCTGACCAAGGCGCTGCTCTGGCTCGGAGCCGCAGCGGTCTTCTACGGCATCGTGGTCGCCGCCGGACGCTTCACCATCAGCTGGGTGATCTGGCCACTGTCGGTCGCCGGCATCGCGATCCCGGTGCTCTACTTCGTGCGGCTGAAGAAGGACAAGGACCTCAGCCCTGCCGAGCAGTCCAGGATGAGCGGCTTCGGCTGGTTCTTCGTAGCCGCGGCCGGGTTCTGGATGATCTACGACCAGTCCAGCTCGACCCTGAACATCTTCGCAGGCACCAACACCGCCTCGACGCTGTTCGGCCTCGACTTCCCGTCGAGCTGGTTCCAGGCACTGAACCCGCTGTACATCATGGCGCTGGCCCCCGTCTTCGCGTGGCTCTGGGTCTGGCTGGCCCGCCGGGGTAGCAACCCCAGCACCACGACGAAGTTCGCCATCGGCCTGCTGATGGTCGGTGCCTCGTTCATGGTGATGATGATGGCGATGGCCGCTGCCGTGGGCGGGGACAAGGTGAGCCCGCTCTGGCTGGCCACCGTCTACCTGGTGCAGACCGTCGGCGAGCTGGCACTCTCCCCCGTCGGCCTGTCCGTCACCACCAAGCTGGCACCGGCCAAGTACGCCGGCCAGATGATGGGTGTCTGGTTCCTCGCGGTCACCGCGGGCAACTGCGTGGCGGCAGTCCTGCAGTTGATTGTGGGCGACGCCACCGGCAGCGTCGGGTACTTCGCCGCCCAGGGCATCGCGGCGGTCACTGCCGGAACAGCACTGGTGATGTACCGCAAGAAGATCATCAAGCTGATGGGCGACGTGCACTGACACCCCCGCTCAGCGGCGCAGGACAACGGCCGGTGGCCGGTGCGGACTTCCGCACCGGCCACCGGCCACTCCCGCGTGGGCTACGTCAGCGGTAATCCTCGGGATGGCCCTGCAACCAGGTGTTGATCTCGTCTCGAGCACCGATGAGCAGGGCCTGATGCTTGTTCAGGCTGTAGAAGGACCGGTCGCCTCCCAGCGCCGCGTCGAGCCTGTCGATCAGGCCGATCGGCTTGCGGAAATGGTCCGGGCCTTTCGGGCCTGCCCCCATGGCCAGGCCGAGGCGCTGAAGCTCGTGGTGGACCCGCCCGAGGAAGTAGGTGCAGCCGTCCGTGCAGGAGCCGGACAGGGTCGCCTGAAGTCCGGCGAACGCGTCGCGGACCTTCTCTGCCGATGCCGTCACGGATGTGGAACCAGCCACCGGAACGGACAAGGACTCTCGAGGCACACCCGGTGCACCGGTCGAGCTCGTGGCGGCCACGCCGGCCGCCGCCTTGTCGGCGCTCGGGGACGTGCCGCACGAGACGCACAGCGCACTCAGGGCTACGGCGACGACTGCAGCGCCCCGCACGGAGGACTTGAACATGGGACTCTCTCTGACTGTCGAACCGGCCGGGCGAGACCTCTACGACTCGAGATCGGCGTAGAAGATGATGTTGTTGGTGCGGTGGCCGTTCTTGAGGTCACCACCGCAGGTCAGCAGGCGGAGTTCGGGGCGCGTGGTCTCGCCGTAGACCCGACCCGTGGGGAAGTCCTTCTTGTTGACGTTCTCGATCTCACGGACCTTGAACTTCGCGGTCCGGCCGTCCTCGCGGGGCACCTCGACGGTGTCGCCCAGCTTGATCTTCTTGACGTCCTTCATCAGGGCCGGGCCGTGCCTGGTGTCGAAGTGCGCAACCAGAACGGCAGGCCCGATCTCGCCGGGGGTAACACCGTCGGCCCACCAACCCGGGCTGGCCGCGTCCGTGTCCGGGTTCGGGACGCCGAGTTCACCCGAGGGCTCGACCCTGAGGTCGACCACCTTCTTCGCGTCCACGCCCGCCGCGTCGATCTTCAGGCCGACCGGACGGGACTTCGGCAGCGGCTGGGCCGTGTTCGGGGCTGGGGCGGCGGTGGTGCTGACCACCTTCGGGGCCGGGGGCAGCTCAGGCTCGCCGCCGCAGCCAGCTAGGAGACCAGCGGCCAGGAAGGCGCTTGCCACGATACAAGTGCGTTGCAGTGAAAGGCTGTTCGTCATTGTGAAGACTCCAGGCGGGTACGCGTCGGCCGCCGGGCGCTCAGCGCACCCGACGGCCGATGAATCAGAAATCAGGACTCGACGCGACGCTTGCGCGCCACCGTGAACCCGAGGCCCGCCGCTGCAGCCGCAGCGCCGCCCCCGAACGCGGCCAGGCCGTAGTCGTCCGAAGAGCCGACACCTTCGGCGCCCGCCCTGACACCGCCCTTCGGGACGACGGGCGTGTGGGAATTGCCCCTGGTGTCGTGGGTAGGGGCCGGGGTCATGCCAGCGTTGCCGTTCCCGCCGGCGGGCGGGGTGGTGGCAGTGCTGGCACCAGCACTGGGGGCCGGGGACGCGCCGCCGCCGCTACTCGGGGACGGGGACGGCGACGGGCCGTCGCCACCTTCGTCCTCCGTTGCGGTCACCGTGCCGTCGGCGGACATGGCGAAAGAGTGCAAGCCGTGCTTGCCCGTCGGGTTCTCCGCGGTCAGCGTCAGCACCGTGCCAAGGCCCTCAAGGCTGATCTCCGTCTCGTGACCCACCACCTTGTCGTCGGCGCCATAGATGTCGTAGTGGTCCGCCTGGTAGCCGCTGGTCAGGGCCTCCGTGCTCTGCAGGTTCTTCTGGGCGGTCACCTTGCCGTCGGTGGACAGCGTGAACACGTACTTTCCGTACCGGCCCTGGAGGTTGTCGGGCGTCCACAGCTTGAGCAGTGCCTCGTCGGACTCGTGCCGGGTGATCTGTGCCCGGTAGTCCTTGGTCCGCCCGCCATCGAAGGTCAGCTCGACCACAGCCGCCTTGTAGCCGTCGGGCAGCGACTGCGCCTCCGACTTGAGCTGCTCCGCCTGCTTGCCGGCTGACGAATGCCCGGAGCTGGCCAGGATCACCGGAGCCGTGCCGGCGGCCTCCGCGAAGGCGCTACCGACGGGGAAGGACACGGCAGTTACGACGCCTGCCACGACAGCAGCGGAGCGGATACTCATACGCATGAGGCTTCGAATACCTCTCACCATGGATCTACTTCGTCACCGGCACTCAGAACTCCGGCCGATGGCGCGGGCTTTGACCGTCTAGGCCCTTGAAAGGGATTCTCTCGGCTCACAGGTGCGCTTTCGTTGTGTGCGACACGGCCGAAAGTGCATTCTTGAAGGGGCCATTTGCGACCGAGCCGCAGCCATTAAGGGCTGTCCCGTACAGCCATTGGCCAAGGAGGCCGGCTGCAACTGGCGCTCAGCCGAAGATCAGGTACGCGTCCTTCTCGATGCAGACCTACAGGACGACTACGAGTTGGCTCACGACCTCGATGCGACGCTGCCGGACGAGATCGCCCGGGTGCTGCGCCATCACTGAGATCTGCGTGAGACGAGGCAAGATCGCAGCGCACTGCACCGGCGTGAGATCTGAGCCGCCCCAATCCGAGTGGTCGAGTAGCGGTGCCAACGTCGTGGAAACCTCAGGTCAGGGACACCTGGGAGATCACCATCCGGTGAGCTTCACCGTCTCCGGCGTCAGTAGCAGCTGCCATGCTGGCAACATGATCCGTTGGAACCTGCTCGCCCTCGACAAGGCTCTGCGTCGCAGTTGGGCCGCCGACACTTGCTCGCCTGACAACCAGGCCGACTGGCAGCCCGGCAACCCGGCCTGGGGCCACTGCGACATCACAGCCTTGATCGTCAATGACATCTTCGGCGGTGACCTCATGGTCGGGGAGGTACACCTCGACGAGGACCAGCACGGCTTTCACTGGTGGAACCGGCTGGCCAGCGGCGTTGAACTCGACCTGACGTACGAGCAGTTCCAGCATGGACAGACCGTGACCGAGGCCCGTGTCGTTGAGCGCCCGCCGGGCCCACTGCCCCGTCGCTGGGACGAATATCTTCTCCTGCGCGAGCGCATCAAAGAGCATCTCGGTCATCTGCCAGGGCCCTCCATCTGACGCGGCAAGGCTCAGGAACTGCTTAAGGCAGCTTCACAGGTTTCGCCGCGGGCGCCACGGCTACGCGTAGGGGTCCCTGAGCGGCCGGGGCTCCCGAGCTCCTCGCGTGATCTCCTCCGGTGGAGCCCTTCGTCGAGCGGCGCGCCCACGAGCATCGCTCGCACCTCGCCCGCCGAGCCCTCGGGCCGCAGCCAGCCGCCGGTTCTGGGACATCCTCTTCCGCACCTTCGTCTACCTGCTCACCCGGGTGCCCGACCACCTCGGCCTCGACGCCCCGGCCTCCTACCCCGCCCCGCGCCGCTTCCATGCCCCCTCGCCCACCCGCTCCGCCGCAGCCGCAGCGCCGACACCAAGGCACATGCCGTAGGGACCTCGGCACAGAGCTCGGCAACCTCACCGGCCGAGCTCAAGCAACCGTCGTCCTGGCCGAAAGGATGCCTCCCCGTTCAGGTCGCCGTCACTGTCACAGCAGCCCACAGTCGCCCGCTTGGCACCAGCCAACCGCAGGCTACCCACCCTCCCGCTCAGCGGCCGCCACAGGTAAACCAAACGAAGGAGGCCCTCAGCCGCAACGCCCCAGAGGCCTGCCGGTGAGTCAGAATGGCGAACAGCCATGCAGCGCAAAGCAATACCACCGGAGGTACAGCCCATGACGCGGTACAGCGTCGACCTTCACCGACGTGAGTTGATCGCCTCCTGGGGCACCGGCGAGGGTGACCTCGCCACCCGGGTCACGGTCCTCCCCGACGACGCGGGCACGTCCACGCTGCTGGGTCTGGCCCGCGCCCTCACCCAGCTGTCCGACGCAGCGTGGCGCACCTACACCCACCCCGCGAGCGCTGCCCCGTCGCTGGAGCCCAACTCCGAGGGCTGGCAACGCGAGGAGGAACGCAAGGCCTTCGCCGAGGTCGCCGACGCGATCACCGGGCCGAATCTGCCGAGCGGCGGCGCGATGACCGTCTCCTACAGCCGCGTTACCGAGTTCGCCAACCGGGTCGGGCGCGCCCTGCACAACCTCGACGACCCGGACCTCACGAAGGCCGTCCTCGCCGAGGCCGCCACCGAGCTCGCCGCCGTGGAGAGTGCGGAGCTCGGCGACCTCACCGGCCGTGCCCAACAGGCCGTTCTCCTCAGCCGCGAGGACGCTTCCCCCGTCCAGGTCGCGGCCGCCGACCACCTGCTGCAGCAGGACCCCTTCGGCCCCGCCGAACTCTTCCTGGCCGTCGACCCCACCGCAGCCGCCGTCGCCGCGGCCCACTGGCTCGCCGCAGCGGCCGAGGTCGCCGCCGAAGCCTCCGGCGAACACCCCACCCACGTCGTCCTCGAAGCCGACAACATCGAAGCCCTCCCCCACGAAACCCCCACCCTCGTCCTCGGCCTCCTCGAGGACGGCGCCTCCCCGCACGAGGCCGTCACCGGACTCGTCCGCCACGCCATGCACATCACCGACGGCCTGCTCCCCGACCCCACCGCCCTGCGCGAACAACTCGAAGACCTCGAAGACACCCTCGCCGACTACACCGACGAGGACGGCCCCGACCTCGAAGACATCGCCCTGCGCCTGACCCCGCTCGACCCCAGGCGCCCCGCACGCGACCTCCTCGAAGACCTCCTCACCGGCATCCACGGCTGCTGGCTCCTCCACAGCGAGCACGACGACCTCGACGAGGACGAAGACCTCGGCAACGCCGAGAACTGGGACGACGAACAGGCCGAGGAACACCAGAGGCGCAACCGCGAACGCTTCGCCCAACTCGTCCGCGACACCGCCGCCCAGCACCACGCCCGGCTCATCTGACCGTCCGGCCCGGCAGCACGGCCGGGCCCGCCCCCAGCCGGGTCTCCCTTGAGCACTGGCCAAGGGAGACCCGCAGGTCAGACACCGAATTCGTGGGCCGGTGGTCGCACAGTGGTCGCTTCCCGGGCGCAGAATGGGAAGGCAGGACTCTGCGCGCTCGACCCTCCGAGGCGATCACCATGCGCTGCTCACCCACCCCCAACTTCGACCGCGGCCGGGTCTACCGGCGCTGCGGCTGCCGCGACACCGACCGGCGCCAGCTCGGCACCCACTGCCCCCGCCTCGCGGCCGACCCGCACCACGGCACCTGGGCCTTCGCCGTCGACGGCCCCTCCCCCGACAGCCACCGCCGCACCATCCGCAGGGCCGGCTTCCCCGACGAACTCGAAGCCCGCACCGCCCTGCGCCGCTTCAACGAGGGACTGGCCCTGTGCGTCATCACCGACCCCAGGCAGCGCACCGCCGAATACCTGCGCGACTGGCTCGAGGAGAAGGAGCTGCGTCTCAAGCCCACCACCATGGCCCGCTACCGCGCCTACGTCGAACAGGACCTCATCCCCGCCCTCGGCACCCTCCCGTTGATCGACCTCACCCGCCAGCACCTCACCGCCTACGTCACCGCCCAACTCCGCGCAGGCCGCGGCAAGGTCACCGTCCACCGGATCATGTCCACCCTCTCCAGCGCCCTCAGCAGCGCCGTCCACGACGGCCGCCTCGCCCGCAACCCCGCCAAACCCCCGCTTCTTGCCCGCCCCGCCTCAGCCCCCAGGCGCCTGTGGACCGAGGAGCAGGCCGCCCGCTTCCTGCGCTTCACCCACCTCACCGACCCCCTCTACGCCGACCTCGCCGAAGTCATGATCGGCTCCGGCATCCGCAAGGGCGAGGCACTCGCCCTGTGCTGGAACGACGTCGACCTCGAAGACGGCGTGTTCTTCGTCCGCGCCACCCTCTCCGCCGTCGACAACAACCAGATCGTCCTCACCACCCCGAAGACCAAGGGCAGCCGCATGTGGGTCGCCCTGTCCGAGCGCGTCGCCTCAGCGCTCGAGGACCGGGCCGGCACCCGTACCTTCGGGGACATCACCGGCAGCGGCGGCTACGTCTTCCACCGCCACGGCCGCCCCCTCCACCCCAAGCACGTCCTCGACCACTTCCACCTGCTCTGCGACAAGGCCGGCGTCCCCCGCATCGCCCTCCACGACCTGCGCCACCTCATGACCAGCTTCGCCCTGGCCGCCGGCGTCCCCCTGCCCGTCATCTCCAAGACCCTGCGCCACCGCACCCTGTCGACCAGCGCGAACATCTACGCCGACCTCACCCGCCTCGCCGCCCGCGCGGCCGTCGACGCCGTCGCCTGGACCCTCGACAACGCCGACCGCGCCCTCCTCGGACACCCCGTCTGCCGCGTCCACCGCCCCTGGCGCCAGCACCCCCGCCCGCACCGGCACCTGCCCGCCTACCAGCAGACCCGAACAGGCGAACCATCGACGTCCTGGCCGAAGTGGCCCGGTGACCACCGTGCGACCACCAGCTGACGCAACAACAAGAAGAGCCGGCACCTGGTTTCCCAAGTACCGGCTCTCACAAGCGACTTCACAGTCGGGACGACAGGATTTGAACCTGCGACCCCTTGACCCCCAGTCAAGTGCGCTACCAAGCTGCGCCACGTCCCGTGGTCTCGCGCTTCCACACCCTCACAGCCTGGGGGGCTCCGGTGTTTCTGCTTCTCGACCTTGTCCCCGATCTCTCGGCGACGTGGAAAACAATACAGCACCGAAAGGGGTGCTCGCACACAGGTATCGAGGAGGGGGCGCGGGCGAGCCGCCGCAGGTCAGGGGGTGGGGTGGTGGGCGTCGTAGCGGAGGAAGGCCGGGCGGCGGGCGGCGAGGAGGAGGACGGCGGCGACGCAGGCCAGGCCGCCGGTGACGACGGAGACGGCCGGGGAGGTGAGGGCGGCCACGGTGCCGGACTCGAAGTCGCCGAGGCGGGGGCCACCGGCGACGACCACGATGAAGATGCCCTGGAGCCGGCCGCGCATCTCGTCGGGCGCGGCCACCTGCATCATCGTGTTCCGGAAGATCATGCTGATGGTGTCGGCGCAGCCGGCGGCGGCGAGCAGGGCGAGGCCCAGCCAGAGCTCCCGCACCAGCCCGAATGCCGCGATGGAGAGCCCCCACGCGGCGACCGAGGAGAGGATCGCCACCCCGTGCCGGCGGATCCGCGACACCCACCCGGAGAACAGCGCCCCCAGCAGCGCCCCCACCGCCGGGGCCGCGACCAGCAGGCCGACCGTCCCGGCTCCGCCCCCGTAGAAGCCGACCGCGATCGCGGGGAAGAGCGCCCGCGGCAGGCCGAAGATCATCGCCGCCAGGTCCGCCAGGAAGCTGGCCCGCAGGTTCGGCTGCTCCCGCAGGAACCTCAGCCCGTCCAGGACGGAAGCCCGCCGCTTGGGTGCCCCGGCGGTACCGTCCCCCGGCCGCAGCGCCGGCAGCCGCCACATCGCGTAGATGGTGGCCGCGAAGGCGACGGTGTCCACCAGGTACGCCGCCTGGGCGCCGTACGCGCCGATCAGCACGCCGCCAAACATCGGCCCGACCGTCATGCCGAGGTTCATGCTGACGGTGTTCAGGGCGTTGGCGGCCGGGAGCTGACGGGTCGGCACCAGACGGGGGATCATCGATGACCGCGCGGGCGAGCTGAGCGCGAAGAAGGCCGCCTGGACGGCCACCGCCGCGTACAGCAGGGCGACGGACCCGAAATCGGTCAGGGCCTGGAGGGCGAGCACGGCCGAGACCACCGCGAGCCCGGCGGAGCCGATCAGGCCGAGCAGCCGCCGGTCGACCCGGTCGGCGACCGCGCCGCCGTACAGGCCGAAGGCGACCAGCGGGACGAGCGAGAAGAGGCCGACCAGCCCGGTGGCGAAGCTGGAGCCGGTCAGCGCGTACACCTGGACCGAGACGGCGACGGCTGTCATCTGCTGGCCCACCGAGGAGACGGTCTGGCCGAACCAGACCCGGCGGTAGTCGGGTATCTCGCGCAGCGGGCTCAGATCGGCGAAGGCGCCCCGGACCAGCCGCCCCCAACGACGGCCGGCCGACGGCTCGTCGACCGGACCGAGCTGATCAGCGGCAGCGGCAGCGGCAGATGAAGACGAAGCAGAAGCAGCAGCAGAACTGGAAGGTTTGTTTGTCGACACGACAGACCATGCTCGACGACCCACGTCTCCCCCTCTTCACCGGGTCCGCCCAGAGTGCGACCTACCGCGACAGCACCTGCTTCTCCCCCGCCTCCACGGCCACGCTCAGCCGGTTGCCCGGCGGCGGGAACGGGCAGACGAAGTGGTCGGCGAAGGCGCACGGCGGCAGGTACGCCCGGTTGAGGTCGAGGACGGTGCGGCCCGCCGAGTCCGGTTCGGGCAGGCTGACGAAGCGGAAGCGGTAGGTCTCCTGGCCGCTGGTGGCGTCGGCGATCACCCCGCTCAGGCCCTCGCCGGCGGAGCCGCTGACGGTCAGCGTGTGCGGCTCGCCCGCGACCGAGAAGGCCAGTTCGCCGGAGACGGTGAGCGGGCGCTCGCGACCGTCGGCGTTGGGCACGAGAAGGTCCCGCTCGCCCTCGAACGGGGTGAAGACGGCCGGCAGGGCCCACTCCGGCGCGTACGGGTAGACGGTGATCCCGGCGAAGGCCGTCCGGTTCGGCGCGGCCGGGTCGAAGACCCGCAGGGCCAGCTCGCCCTCGCGCTCGATCGGGACGAGCAGCACGTCCCCGTACTCGGCCAGCTGCGGCGCCGGGTCGGTGTCGGGCCGCAGCGCCCGCTCGCCGTCGATCGGGCCGCCCTCGGCGCCCTTGATCCGCAGGCCGCCGACCTCGCCCGGCCCGCCCAGGGCGCCCATGCCCTCGAACGAGTCCGGCCGCACCCGGACCACCCCGTCCGCGGCCCACCAGAGCCCGGGCAAGCCGGGCAGCTCGGCGGGCTCGGGCCCCAACCAGTACGTGCCGGTGAGCGAGAGCGGCCCGTGCGGCGCGCTCACCCGGGCCGTCCTGGCCTCCGTCCAGTGCTGCCATTCCTCTGCCGCGTTCATCGCTTCCCCTTCGTGCGAGCTTCGTGCGAGCTCCGTGCGAGCTCCGTGCGAGCTCCGTGCGAGCCAACGGAACTCAGTCCCCGAGCCGACGGAACTCAGCCCCCGAGCGGGCGGAACAGACCCTCCTGCACCACGGAGACGACCAGCTGGCCGCTCCGGTCGTAGATCTCGCCGCGGGCCAGGCCGCGCGCGGCGTGCGCGATCGGCGAGGTCTGCTGGTACAGCAGCCAGTCGTCGGCCCGGAACGGCCGGTGGAACCACATCGCGTGGTCGAGCGAGGCCATGTCGAAGTTGCGCCGCCCCCAGAGCGGCTCGACGGGCGCGCGCACGGAGTCGAGCAGCGTCATGTCGCTCGCGTAGGTGAGGGCGCAGACGTGGATCAGCGGATCGTCCGGCAGGGCGCCGTTGGTGCGCAGCCAGACGCCGCTGCGCGGCTGCACGTCCACCAGCTCCTCCTTGGTCCACTTCAGCCGGTCGACGTAGCGGATGTCGAAGGGCTGGCGACGGCTGATGAACGGCGGCAGCTCGCCGAGCTTGGAGCCGACCTCGTCGAGCGCGCTCGGCAGGTCCTCGGGCTGGGGCACGTCGGGCATCGGGTCCTGGTGCTCGATGCCGCCCTGCTCGGGGAGGTGGAAGTCGGCGGTGAGGGCGAAGATGCTGCGGCCCTCCTGGATGCCGAGCACCCGGCGGGTGGTGAAGGAGCGGCCGTCGCGGATCCGGTCGACCTGGTAGACGATCGGCACGCCCGGCATGCCGGGGCGCAGGAAGTAGGAGTGCAGGGAGTGCACGGGGCGGCCGGCGTCGACGGTGCGCCCCGCCGCGACCAGGGCCTGGCCGGCGACCTGCCCGCCGAAGGTCCGCTGGAGCGACTCCTCGGGGCTGCGGCCCCGGAAGATGTTCAGCTCGATCTGCTCCAGGTCGAGGAGGTCGACGAGTTGGTCGACGGGTGTACCCATGGCGCGCTCCCTCTGTCGTTTATCCAGAAGTCTGATCGTCGCATCGGAATTCCCGGCGAGTGCCCTCCGACACCGTCACCTCGACGGCCCGTCGGAGAGCCCCGACTGCCGCACCGTGACGTTCAACCGGCCCACCAACCCGAGCGCCGGATCGGCCGTCCCCGGCAGCGTCCGCACCACCCCGTGGTACGCGAACCGGGCCGGGCCGCCGAACACCAGCAAGTCCCCGCTGCGCAGCTCGAGATCCGTCCACGGCCTGGTCCTGGTATCGGTGTTGCCCAGCCGGAACACGCAGCTGTCGCCCACCGAGAGCGAGACCACCGGGGCGTCCAGCCGCTCCTCCTTGTCCCGGTGCAGGCCCATCTTGGCGCCGTGCGGGTAGTGGTTCACCACCGCGACGTCGGGCCGGTACGCCGCCGCTCCGGCCACCGCCGCCAACGAGTCCCCGTACGCGTCGGCCAGCGCCCGCCGGGCCAGCGTGCAGAGGGCGGGCGGGAAGGGCTTCACCGGAGCGCCGTCACCGTCCACCACCGTGCGGGCGTAGCCGTACGGGTACCAGTGCCAGCCCAGGCAGACCGTGCGCACCGACATGACTCCGCCGGTCGGCATCCGCACCGTCCGCATCCCGGCCGGGGGCCGGGCCCACTCACGGCAGGCGGCCACCAGTTCCCGCTGCTCCTCGGGCCCCAGCCACCCGGGCAGCAGCACCGCGCCCGGGGCCGGCTCGACCCTCTCCCGGGTCGGCTCCCCGAACAAGGGTTCCGGCATCAGCCCGTCCATGCCCCCATCCTCCCAGCCCGCCGCGAAGCCCGTTCGGCGCAGGCCGGGCCGGGCAGCGGGTGCAGCCGGATCCCCCGCGCACCAGGCTGGGAGCAGCCCACCCGCAGACCCGAGCCCCGCACACCCGAGGAGCGCCGGCCGTGAAGCCCCTGACGTACGAGATCATCGACTTCCCCGCCGCCTCGCTCTACAAGAGCGCCGTGCTGGTGGTCGGCCAGCACGAGACCCTGCTGGTCGACACCGGCTTCACCCGCTCGGACGGACACCGGCTCGCCGAGGCGGCCGAGGCCACCGGGCGGCCGCTCACCACGGTGTTCGTCAGCCACGGCGACCCGGACTTCTACTTCGGGTCGGAGAGCATCAAGGAGGCCTTCCCCCGGGCCCGGTTCCTCGCCGCGCCCACCACCGTGGCGCACATCGAGGAGACCTTCGAGGAGAAGCGCCGCACCTGGGCCAAGCTGGGCTCCGAACTGCCCACCCGGCTGGTCCGGCCGGAGCCGCTGGACGGCGACGCGCTCGAGTTCGAGGGCCACCGCCTCGAGCTGCGCGGCACCGACTTCCACCTCCCCGACCGGCACTACCTCTGGGAGCACCGCCAGCGGATCCTGTTCGGCGGGGTCCTCCTCTTCGAGGGCCTGCACGTCTGGACGGCCGACACCCCGGCCCCGGCCCAGCGCGCCGCCTGGATCGACCTCCTCGACGGCATGGCCGCCCTCGACCCCGCCGTGGTGATCGCCGGCCACCGCACCACCGGCGCCCCCACCGACCGCACCGCCATCGACCACACCGCCGACTACCTCCGCGCCTTCGAGACCGAGATCAGCATCGCCCCCGACCCGGCCACCGCCGTCACCAAACTCCGGGCCCGCTACCCCGATGCCGGCCTGGTCCTCGCCGCCGAACTCGGCGCCAGGGCCGCCATGCCGGTCCCGCAGCCCCAGCCCTGACCCGAGCCGACCTGGCCTGGCCTGACCCGAGCCGAGCCGAGCCGACCTGGCCTGACCCGAGCCGAGCCGAGCCGACCAGGCCTGGCCTGACGGGACGAGACGGGACGGGACGCCGCCTGCCCCGGCAGGCGCTAGTGGATCAGCCCGAGGTCCCGGGCGCAGCCCGCCCAGGCGGCCCACCCCTGCCGTCGGCGGATCTCCTCCGCGACGGCTATCTGCTGGCGCCTCGGCGCGCGGTCCGGGCGGTCGGCGTAGCGCAGGCCACCCGCTTCGCGCCAGGTCGGGGGCCAGATCTGGAGGCCGCCGTAGTAGCCGTTGCCGGTGTCGGCGTGCCAGTCGCCGTCGCTCTCGCAGTCGGCCAGCCGCTGCCACACCGAGTCGGGGGCGGGGGCGGCCGGAGGTGCGCCGGACGGCGCCAGCGCGAAGAGGGAGAGCAGCGGCAGGGACACCACGAGTAGCGGTCGCATGACCCCATGAAGGCACAGCCGCCACTCACCGGCACCCCGGAACAGCACAGCGCCGCCGCCACCCCGCACGGGGGTGACGACGGCGTGCGTCAGGCAGGGCGGCCTCAGACGGAGAGGACCTGGCCCGGGAAGATCAGGTCCGGGTTGCCGCCCACCACGCCGGTGTTGTTGGCGTAGAGGGTCTTCCAGTCGATGCCCTTGGTGGCGGCGATGCCGCTCAGGGTGTCGCCGCTCTTGACGGTGTAGGTGCCACCGTTGGTCGGCTTGGCCGGGGCCGGGGTGGCCGGGGCCTTCTTGGCGGGCTTCTGGGCCGGGGCGTCGGCGGCCTTCGGGGCAGCGGCCTTCGGGGCAGCAGCCTTCGGGGTGTTCAGAGCCTGGCGCTCGGTGCCACGGGAGGCGGCCGAGGAGTCGGTCTTCGGCGCGGCCTTGGTGCTGGAACCCGAGGTGCTGGAGGTGTCGACCTGGGCGGCGGCGCCGCCACGGGTCAGGCCGGCCTTGACGGAGCAGACGGGCCAGGCGCCGGGGCCCTGGTCGGCCAGCACCTTCTCGGCGACGGAGATCTGCTGCGCCTTGGTGGCCTGGTTCGCCTGCGCGGCGTACTGGGTGCCGCCGTACGCGGCCCAGGTGCTGGAGGTGAACTGCAGGCCGCCGTAGAAGCCGTTGCCGGTGTTGATGCTCCAGTCACCGGTGCTCTCGCACTGGGCGACGGCGTCCCAGGTGGAGACGGAGGCGGCCGAGGCCGAGGTGGCCGTGACGAGGCCGGCCACCGGCAGTGCGGCGATGACGCCGCCCATGACGGCCATCCGCAGGCGGTTGCGCTTCGGGGCGGTGGTGGTGGCAGCGGCGGTCTCGTTACGGAAGGTCATGAGGTTCCTCTCGACAGCCCCGGGCGGGCATGCGGAACCAGACCCTCGAAGGGGCCCGATCTCGCTCACCGCGTCCGCAAGGCGGCCGTGCACGTGTCCGACGTGCCGCGCCGCCCCGGCCACCCTCCGCCGCTCGCAAGCGGTGGGCGCCTTCCGCACCGGTGGACCGGTGGGCGGCGCTCCTGGGGGTGAACCCGGGAAGTGCTCGTTGCACTGGTTTAGAAGCTACGAGCCTGGGAACCCAGCGCCAAACAGTTTCGGGTTCTCCCAGCTCAGCACGGCGTTACCGACGGTATAGATCAAGTAAATCTGGGTGAATTGTCCGTTTTGACACTCATTTCCATGATCAAACCCTGTCCGGATATGACCTGGGCCACTCTCCGGCCCCTGTGAGCTCGGGCACAGTGTCGACATATTGCGACCAGTCGTTCACGGATCGCAGTCAGTTTTGTGGCAATTCCCGACTTGGCCGAGCCCACCCGTGACCCCAGCCACAGCGGCCCGTTGGTAGTGGCGGCCGGGCGCGCCCCCAGCCACAAACTGACGAACCCGAGGGAGTACCCGTGCCGCGCATGCTCGACGTGAGCGACGAGGTCCGTGCCGAGATCGGCGACGACGAGGCCGACCGCCTGCTCGCCGGTGCCCACGCGCCCGACACCTACGACTGCACCTCCTGCCGCGCGAGCGGCGACTCCACCCGGGAGGCCACCAGCACGGTGCTCTTCGTGGGCGACGAGACGGCCGTGCTGGCCTTCGCGCACGCCCGCTGCATCCCCTCCCAGGTGGTCCCAGTCGCGGAGGAGCAGCTCCAGGGCGCCGTCCGCAGCATCAGCCAGTCCCAGCCCCCGGCCGCGACCGCAGCCCCAGCCCCAGCCCCAGCCGCAGCCCCCACCGCCGTACCCGCCCAGGCCCAGGCCCCCGCAGCCGCAGCCGCCCCAGCGCCCGCCCCCGCGGTTGAGAGCGCCCCACCCGCCGCACCCCCGGCCGGCCAGCCCGCGATCCTCGGCATCACCTGCGGCCTGGTGCTGCGCGAGGGCAACCAGTACGCGGCCCTGGTGGTCGAGCCCACCGGCCCGGTCGGGCGGCCGGGCGACCTCTCCGGCGAGGACCAGTTCCTCTCCCTGCTCGGTGACCACGGCTTCCAGCCCGTCCCCTCGGTGGACGCGAACCCGGCCCCCATGCCGGGCTGGTCGGTGCTGCTCGCGATGGGCCAGCTGCACGCGATCCTGCACCCCGGCGCGCGCGGCAGCGCCGCCTGGTGGCAGGCGCACCAGCCGCTCCAGGTCACCGACAACTGGCGCGCGATCGCCCGCCGGCACAACACGGTGATGGTCTACGCGGCCCCCTCCGGCACCATCGGCCGCCAGCCCCGGGAGGACCTGCTCCGGCTGGCCCTCGACCGCGCGGCCGGCCAGGGCCTGCTGGTCGCCGCCGCGCTCCCGCTGGCCGGCACCTGAGCCGGGCCGGTACGCACCCGAAGAGCCGCAGCTGAGCACCCCGGGGCGGCACGGACCACCGGCATACGCCGCTCCGCCCCGGGCCCGCATCCCCCGCCCGTCTCGCTCGTTGGCTCCTACGTGTACAGCTACGACGTCGCCGCAGCCCACCGCCCCTCCACCATGAGCCGGGCCATCCCCGGCATGCGCCCGTCGTACGACGCGGAGCACCCCTCCTCCGCCACCCCGATCTACGACAACCTCTACTCCGAGTACCGCCGCCTGTTCCGCGCCCTCCCGGGCGACCGGACGGGCGAGGAGGACCTCCGCTTCACCGGCTTCGCCGTCCGTGACCACCGCCCGGACCACACCCGCGCCGAGCCCCAGCTGCCGGAGCCCATGACCGGGCACCCGCACGCGCTCGAGCAGTACGCCCCGCGCGCCCCCTTCACCACCGGCTACGCCCCGGAGCCGTACCTGACCCGGGACCAGCCGGGTTACCCGCAGCACCAGAGCTTCCACACCTACCCGGGCCACGCCCAGGGCACCCCGCAGTACATGCCCACCCCCGCCCCGCCGGCCCAGCACTCCAACGGCCAGGGCTGGGTCGCCTCGGGCTACCTCGCCCCCGCCGCCCAGCACGCCCCCGCCCCGACGGCCGGGCGGCACCGCGGCGGCATGCTCTCCCTCCCGGCCGGACGCGTCCCCGGCCAGGGCTGACGACCCACAGAAGCAGCACACAGCAGAGGGGCGCACGGCCACCGGCCGCACGCCCCTCTGCCATACCTCTTACTTCTTACGGCTGCGCTTCTCGCGCACCCGCACCGAGATCGAGATCGGCGTCCCGACGAATCCGAACTCCTCGCGCAGGCGGCGCTCGACGTAACGGCGGTAGCCCGCCTCGAGGAAGCCCGAGGCGAACAGCACGAAGCGCGGCGGCTTGGTGCCCGCCTGGGTGCCGAACAGGATGCGCGGCTGCTTGCCACCGCGGACGGGGTGCGGGTGGGAGGCCACCAGCTCGCCGAGGAAGGCGTTCAGACGGGCGGTGGAGATGCGGGTCTCCCAGCCCTCCAGCGCGGTCTCGATCGCCGGGACGAGCTTCTCCATGTGGCGGCCGGTCAGCGCCGAGACGTTGACCCGGGGAGCCCACTGCACCTGGACGAGATCCTGCTCGATCTCGCGCTCCAGGTAGTAGCGGCGCTCCTCGTCCAGCTGGTCCCACTTGTTGTACGCGATCACGACGGCGCGGCCGGCCTCGACGGCCATGCTGATGATCCGGGTGTCCTGCTCGGCCAGGGTCTCGCTGGCGTCGATCAGGACGACGGCGACCTCGGCCTTCTCCAGGGCGGCGGAGGTGCGCAGCGAGGCGTAGAAGTCGGCGCCGGCGGTCAGGTGCACGCGGCGGCGGATGCCGGCGGTGTCGACGAACTTCCAGACCTTGCCGCCGAGCGTGATCATCTCGTCGACCGGGTCACGGGTGGTGCCGGCCAGCTCGTTGACGACCACCCGCTCCTCGCCGGCGACCTTGTTGAGCAGGCTGGACTTGCCGACGTTCGGGCGGCCGATCAGCGCGACCCGGCGCGGGCCGCCCTCGGCCATGCCGCCGAAGGTCTGCGGGGGCGCCTCGGGCATCGCGGCGAGCACGGCGTCGAGCAGGTCACCGGAGCCACGGCCGTGCAGGGCCGAGACGGGGTACGGCTCGCCGAGGCCGAGCGACCAGAGCATGGCGGCGTCGGCCTCGGTGGAGGGGCCGTCGACCTTGTTGGCGCAGAGCACCACGGGCTTGCCGGCCCGGCGGATGACCTTGATCAGCGCCTCGTCGGTGTCGGTGGCGCCGACCGTGGCGTCCACCACGAACAGGACGGCGTCGGCCTCCTGGATGCCGAGCTCGGCCTGCGCCGCCACCATGGCGTCGATGCCGAGCACGTCGATCTCCCAGCCGCCGGTGTCGAGCAGCTTGAAGCGGCGGCCGTTCCACATCGCCTCGTACTGGACGCGGTCGCGGGTGACGCCCGGCTTGTCCTCGACGACCGCCTCGCGGCGGCCGATGATGCGGTTCACCAGGGTCGACTTGCCGACGTTGGGCCGGCCGACGACGGCCAGCACCGGCAGCGGGCCCTCGGGCACGTCCAGGCCGGCCAGGTCCTCGGGGTCGAAACCCTCCTCGGCGGCCATCGCCATGAACTCGGCGTACTCGGTGGGGTCGAGCTCGCCGTACGGGGCGGCGGTGGTCTCGTTGGTCATTCGTGTTTCCTATTCCCGGCGCAGCCCTTCCCAGGGGTGTGCCGTGCGTACCTGCCCAGCAGGGGGCAGCGCGAGGTGGTGCAGAGGTCTGGAAAAACTCAGGCCGCCGAGAGGCTGGCGGCCTTCTCCTCGACGAGGGCGGTGATCCGGTCGATCACCTGCTCCAGGGTCAGGGCGCTGGTGTCGACCAGCACGGCGTCGGGCGCCTGGGTGAGCGGCGCGGTCTCGCGGGAGGAGTCGGCGGCGTCGCGGCGGGCGAGGTCGGCGGCCATCGCGGTGATGGTCGCCTCGTCCAGGCCCTTGGCGCGCAGCTCGGCGGCCCGGCGCTCGGCGCGGGCGGTCTCGGAGGCGGTGAGGAAGATCTTCACGGTGGCGTCCGGGAAGACCACGCTGCCCATGTCCCGGCCCTCGGCGACGATGCCCCGCTCGGCGACCTCGGCGCAGCCGCGCTGCAGCTCGACCAGCCGGGCCCGGACCTGCGGCACCGCCGCGACGGCGCTCACCTGCGAGGTGACCTCCTGGCCGCGGATCGGGCCGGAGACGTCCTGGCCGTCGACGGTGATGGTCGGCCCGGCGGCGTCGGTGCCCGAGACGATCACCGGCTTGCCGCAGGCGAGGGCCACGGCGTCGGCGTCGGTGACGTCGATCTCGTTGGCCAGCATCCACCAGGTCATCGCCCGGTACATCGCGCCGGTGTCCAGGAAGCTGAGGCCCAGCTCGGCGGCGACGGCCCGCGAGACCGTCGACTTACCGGAGCCGGAGGGTCCGTCGATGGCGACGACGACCGGGGCGTGGGCTCGGTCGGCAGTTTCCACGGTGCGAACCTTTCTCCATACAGACAGCGGGCATGCCGAAGGCAGACCACGGGGCAACTACCCCAAGGTTAGTCGACCCGGCGGCATTGCCCGCCACGGCGGCTGGGACGATGCGAGGCATGACCTCCCACACGTTCTCCGCCGTCCTGTTCGACGTGGACGGAGTACTGCTCGACTCGGCCCCCGCGTACCGCGCGGTCTGGGACACCTGGTCGCTCTCCCGGGGCCTGGACCCGGACGTGGTCTGGCCGCTGACGTACGGGCGCCGGCCCAAGGACACCGTGCGCGACGTGGCCCCGGAGCTGGACCCGGCGGTCGAGTACGCGGAGCTGCTGCGCCTGCTCGGCGAGGACCGGACCGGCTTCCCGGCCTTCCCCGGCGCGGCCGGACTGCTCGGCTCGCTCGACCGCTGGGCGATCGTCACCTCGGGCCGCCGCGACGCCGTCCACGAACGCTTCGCGCTGGCGGGCCTGCCGCTGCCCGAGGTCCAGGTCTGCGAGCACGACGTGGCCCTCGGCAAGCCCGCCCCGGACGGCTACCTGCTCGCCGCCGCCCGCCTGGGCGTCGACCCCGCCGCCTGCCTGGTGGTCGAGGACGCCCCGGCCGGTGTCCTGGCCGGCAAGGCGGCCGGCTGCACCGTCCTCGCCCTCACCACCGGCCTGCCCGCCGAAGCCCTCCCGGGCGCCGACCACTACGCACCCGACCTGACGGCAGTCACCGATCTGCTGAGCTGAATCACCGCAAGGGGGCGCGGGGAACTGCGCGAAGCGGGAGGCGACAGGCCGCACTCTTCCGACTTCGCGCAGTTCCTCGCGCCCCGAAAAAGCAGCTCAGTGCCCCCGGGCGATCCACTCGCCCAGCTGCGGGGCCTCCGCGCCGATCGTCGTGGTCGGCCCGTGGCCGGTGTGCACGACGGTCTCCGGCGGCAGCGTGAGCAGCCGCTCCTCGATCGAGCGGATGATCGTCGGGAAGTCCGCGAAGGACTTGTCCGTAGCCCCCGGGCCGCCCTGGAAGAGCGTGTCGCCGGTGAAGACGGCGTCCAGCGCCGGCACGTAGATGCTCACGCCGCCCGGGGTGTGCCCGGGCGTGTGGCGGACGTGCAGGTACAGGCCGCCGACCACGATCCGCTGGCCGTCGCGCAGGTCCTCGTCCGGTGCGTCACCGGGGTGGGTCTGCTTCCACAGCGGCAGGTCGTCGGGGTGCAGGTAGATCGGCGCGCCGGTCAGCGCGGCGAGCGCCGGGGCCGCCGAGACGTGGTCGTCGTGCGCGTGGGTGCAGATGATCGCCACCACGTTGCGGTCACCGAGCCGGGCCGCGATCGCCTCGGCGTCGTGCGCCGGGTCGATGACCACGGCGTCGTACTCGTTGGCGATGATCCAGACGTTGTTCTCGACCTCCCACGTCCCGCCGTCCAGCGAGAAGGTGCCGGCGGTGACGAGCTGCTCGATCTCGGGCTCGGGGGGCGCCTGCCGCATCAGAACACCACCACGGAACGCAGCACGTCGCCGCCGTGCATCCGGGCGAAGGCCTCCTCGACCTGGTCTAGTGCGATGGTTTCGCTGACGAAGGCGTCCAAGTCGAGCCGTCCTTGCAGATAGAGATCGATGAGCAGCGGGAAGTCCCGCGAGGGGAGGCAGTCGCCGTACCAGGAGGACTTGAGCGCGCCGCCGCGTCCGAAGACGTCGAGCAGCGGCAGCTCCAGCTTCATCTCGGGCGTCGGCACACCCACCAGGACGACAGTACCTGCCAGGTCACGGGCGTAGAACGCCTGCTGGTACGTCTCGGGGCGGCCCACCGCCTCGACCACCACGTCGGCCCCGTTGCCGCCGGTCAGCGCCCGGATCGCCTCGACGGCGTCCTCGCTCGCCGAGTTGACGGTGTGGGTGGCGCCGAGCCGCAGGGCGGTGGCGAGTTTGCGGTCGTCGATGTCCACCGCGATGATCTTCGCCGCCCCGGCCAGCCGGGCGCCCATCACGGCCGCGTTGCCGACCCCGCCGCAGCCGATCACCGCGACGCTGTCACCCCGCCCGACCCCGCCGGTGTTGACGGCGGCGCCCAGGCCCGCCATCACGCCGCAGCCGAGCAGCCCGGCGGCGGCCGGCGAGGCGGCCGGGTCGACCTTGGTGCACTGGCCGGCGGCGACCAGCGTCTTGTCGGCGAAGGCGCCGATGCCCAGCGCCGGCGAGAGCGGGGTGCCGTCGAGCAGCGTCATCGGCTGCTTGGCGTTGTGGGTGTTGAAGCAGTACTGCGGGCGGCCGCGCCGGCAGGAGCGGCACTGGCCGCACACCGCACGCCAGTTGAGGATCACGAAGTCACCGGGGGCGACCTCGGTCACGCCCTCGCCGACGGTCTCCACGATGCCCGCCGCCTCGTGCCCGAGCAGGAAGGGGAAGTCGTCGTTGATGCCGCCGTCCCGGTAGTGCAGGTCGGTGTGGCACACCCCGCAGGCCTGCACCCGCACCACGGCCTCCCCCGGCCCGGGGTCGGGGACCACGATGGTCTCCACCCGCACCGGCTCGCCCTTGCCCCGCGCGACTACGCCCCTGACCTGCTGCGACATTCGACCAGACCTCCTCGGAGAACGATTCCTGAGGAACAGTCTCCCCTGCCGGGCCGCCCGATCCGATCCGGCGGACGAACCGTCAGACCGACCGAACGCTCCAGCCCCGCTCCCGCAGCTCCGACTTCAGCCGGGCCACGGCGCCGGGCGCCACCGACAGCTGGACGAAGCCCACCTGCTGCCCGCTGGAGTGCTCGATCGCCACGTCCTCGATGTTGACCCCCAGCGAGCCGACCTCGCCGAACAGGCGCCCCAGCTCACCGGGCTGGTCGCCGAGCACGACCGCGATGGTCTCGTACCGGGTGGGCGGCGCGCCGTGCTTGCCGGGGATGCGGGCCTGGCCGGTGTTGCCGCGCCGCATCACGGCCTCGATCCCGGCCGCGCCCGTGCGCCGCTCGGTCTCGTCGGCGGCCTCCAGCGACCGCAGTGCCGTCACCGTCCGGCCGAGGTCGGCGGCCAGCTCCTCCAGGATGTCGGCGACCACTCCGGCGTTGGCGGAGAGGATGTCCACCCACATGGCGGGGTTGGAGGCGGCGATCCGGGTCACGTCGCGCACGCCCTGGCCGGCGAGCCTTATGGCGGTCTCGTCGGCGTGCTCGAGGCGCGCGGCGACCAGCGAGGAGAACAGCTGCGGGGCGTGCGAGACGAGCGCGACGGCGCGGTCGTGCGCGGCGGCGTCCATCACGATCGGCATCGCCCCGCACAGCGCGACCAGTTCGAGCGCGGCGTTGAGCGTCTCGGTGTCGGTGTCGGCGGTGGGGGTGAGCACCCAGGGGCGGCCCTCGAAGAGGTCGGCCCGGGCGGCCAGCGGGCCGGAGCGCTCGCGCCCGGCCATCGGGTGGCCGCCGATGTAGTGCGTGGTGTCCAGGCCGAGCGCGGCGACCTCCCCGCGCGGGCCGGACTTCACGCTCGCCACGTCGGTGTACCAGCGCGCCAGCCCGCGCCGCTGGCAGTCCGCCAGCACCTTGCCGACCAGCGCGGGCGGCACGGCGACGACCGCGAGGTCCACCGGGCCCTCGGCCGGCTCGGTCGTCCCGGCGCCGAGCGCGGCGGCCGTCCGGGCGGCGTCGGGGTCGGCGTCCTCCAGGTGCACCGTCAGACCCCGGCCGGTGAGCGCGAGCGCGGCGGAGGTGCCGATCAGTCCGGTGCCGACGACGGCGACAGTACGCATGGCTGGCTTCGTCTCCTGAAGAGCAGTCGGGTAACGCGGGTGCCAGCACATCATCCCCCACCCGGCCCCCGCCCCACCGGACGGCCACCCGTTCGCCCCCGCAGCGTCACCAACCGGCCACCGCCACACCTGAACGGCCGAAAAGCGCTGACACGGGCGGTCCGCCGGGGCAGACTGGGCGCCCGGGGGACGGGGGACGGAAGAATGGGGTTCGACGGGGTGGCCGTGGAGACGGGGAGCAGCTGGGAGTCGACACTCGAATCGGTGGTGGTCCACGCGGCCGGCGCGCTCTGCCGCCGCCGCGCCCGGGGCACCGTCCCGCCGGACGGGCTGATCGTGCTGCCCGGCCTGCCCGCCGCCGCCGAGCCGGGCTCGCTGCGGGCCCGGGTCCTGGACGGCTCGGGGAGCGTGACGCACCGGGTGGTCGAGGTCCGGGCCGAGTACGCCTCCGAGCTGCGCGACGCGAGCCGCCTGCCCGAGCTGGTCCGCGCGCTCTCCGCCGCCCAGGACACCCTGGAGGCCGCCCGCGAGCGGTACGAGCGCCAGCTGGTCCGGATCGCCGAGATCTCCGCCCTGCGGGCCGTGCCGCCACGCAGCGCCGAGGGGGAGCACCGCCGCACCCCGGCCGACATCTGGCTGGACCTGGCGGACTTCGTGGACCAGCGCCTGGAGACCCTGCACGACCGGGCCGGCAAGCTGGCCGAGGAGCTGCGGCTGGCCGAGCACGCCGTCCAGGTCCTGGAGGAGGAGCTGGCCCGGGCCACCGACACGGTCTCCCGGAGCACCGCGCCCACCACCGTCACGGCCCGGCTGCGGCTGACCCCGACGGCGGTGCTCGCGGAGGCGCCCGGCGGCGAGCTCGAGATCGAACTGGAGTACACCGTGCCCGGCGCCCACTGGGTGCCCACCTACCGGCTGAGCCACCGTCAGGGCGAGGAGGCCGGCTCCCTGGTGCTGCGCGCCGCGGTGGCCCAGCGCAGCGGCGAGGACTGGACGGGGGTGCGGCTCGCCCTCTCCACCGCCGACCTGGAGCGCCGCACCGACCTGCCCGGACTGACCTCCCTGCGGATCGGCCGGGCCCAGCCCGCCCCCGCCCCGAGCGGCTGGCGCGAGCCGCCGGTCGGCCTGGGCGAGCTCTTCGCCGGCTACGACACGGCCGACCGGCCCCGCCCCGCCACTGGCCACCAGCAGGCCTCCCGGCTCGCCCCCCGCACCAGGCGCGCCCGCCGGGCCGCCGAGCCGGCCCCGGCCGTCGCCGCCGAGCAGCTCGACACCCCCGACTTCCTCTCCCCGGACCTGCCCGTGGCACTGAGCGCCCCGCTGAGCGCCCCGCCCCCATCGGCCCCGCAGGGCCCCGGCGGCCCGCCGCCCCGCGCCTACGCCGCCGCCCCGGCCTTCGGCGGCGGTGCCGGGCCCGCCGCAAAACAGGCCCGCCGCGACTCGACGGCGCCCGAGCAGGAACCCCCGCAGCCGGACGCCGGAGCGCTGCGCCCCGGGCCCGGCTGGCTCGACTACGGCGGGCTGGTCCTCGCCGGGCCCGAGGAGACGGCCGCCTGGCGCGGCCGGCTGCGGCCGGAGCGCTCCACCACCTACGGCGCCGTGACCGAGCAGGCCCGGGCCGCGAAGGTCGCCGAGCTCCGGCTGCCCCGGCACGCCGTGCGCCCGCGCCGCTCGGCGGGCTCCTTCGACCACCGCTACGACGCCCCGGCGCCGGTCGACGTGCCCTCGGACGGCGGCTGGCACACCGTCACCATCGGCGAGATCCCGGTCTCGGTGAGCAGGGAGTACGTCTGCGTGCCCGCCGTCGAGCCGACGGTCTACGGCGCGCTGGTGCTCGGCAACGGCACCGACCAGGCCCTGCTCGCCGGGCCGGTCGAGGTCACGGCGGACGGCAGCTACCTGCTCACCACCGCCCTGCCCACCCTCGCGCCCGGCGGGCGCCGCCGGGTCGGGCTCGGCGTCACCGAGGGCATCAAGGTCGCCCGCCGCACCGAGCTGCGCGAATCCACGGCGGGCCTGCGCGGCGGCACCACCGTGCTGGACCACCGCCTGCACATCGAGCTGGCCAACCGGCTGCCGCACCCGGTCACGGTCGAGGTCCGCGAGCGGGTGCCCGTCAGTGCGGACGCCGAGATCCGGATCGAGGAGAAGCCCGGCTGGACTGCCCTCGACCCGTCCGACGACTCCTCGGGCGCCGGTGCGCCCGGCGCCCGGCGGCGGCGCGTCGAGCTGCCCGCCCACGGCACCGCGGAGCTGGACGGTGGTTACGAGATCCGCATCCCGGCCGGCAAGGCCCTGCTCGGCGGCAATCGGAGGTACTAGAAGCATGACCACCACCCCTCCCCTCCCCGCGCTCACCGGCCTGCCCGTGACCGCCGTGACCTGCCTGGAGGACCGCGCCCTCGTCGAGCGCGTCCTGCGGCTGCCGCTCACCGCGGGCGTCCAGCGGCTCAAGCTCGGCCCGGTCACCGCGCTCGCCGTCGACCACTCGCTGCGCGCCGACTTCCCGCCCGGCTCCGCCGCCCAGGTCCTCGAGGCCCGGCTGGTCCGGGCCTGGGCGCCCCGGCCGCCGCTGCCCCCGGGCCAAGGTGACTCCGAGCTGCGCCACCGGGTGCACGCCCTGGAGCTGGAGGAGCGGGCCCAGAGCGACCGCGCCCAGCGGCTGGAGGCCCGGCTCGCGCTGCTCGCCCAGCTCGGCGCCGACCTTTTGCGCGAGATCGGCGAGGGCGCAGGCCACGGCGAGCTGGAGCCCGCCCGCTGGGCCCGCGAGCTGGACCGGGTGGACACCGAGCGCGAGACCCACGGCGAGCGGCTGCGGGCCTGCCGGGCCCGGCTGCGCACCGTGGAGACCGAGCTGGCCGAGGCCCGCCGGGCGCTGGAGCTGACCGAGGAGGAGCCCCCGGAGCTGACCGCCTACGTCGAGCTGGCGGTGGCCGCCGAGGAGGCGGGCCCGGCCGAGCTGACGGTCAGCCACCTGACGCCCTGCGCCCTCTGGCGGCCCGCCTACCGAGCCACCCTCACCGAGGGGCGGCTGCGCCTGGAGACCGACGCGATGGTCTGGCAGCGCACCGGCGAGGACTGGCCGGCGGTGCGGCTGACCTTCTCCACCGCCCGCAGCTCGCTGGCCGCCGAGCCGCCCCAGCTGCTGCCGGACGTGCTCACGCTGCGCGAGCGCAGCGCCGGGGAGCGCAAGGTGGTCGAGGTCGAGCTGCGCGAGGAGGCGGTGGGCGACACCGGGCCCGCGCAGACCGGCCTGCCCGGGGTGGACGACGGCGGCGAAGTCCGGGTGATGACCGCCGGGCAGCCGGCCACGGTGCCCGGGGACGGCCGCCCGCACCGGGTGCCGCTGGGCGAGTTCTCCACGGCGGCGAGCAGCGAGTACGTCTGCGCGCCGGAGCTCTCGCCGCTGGTCAGCCAGGTGGTCCGGTTCCGCAGCGAGGCCGCGTACGCCCTGCTGGCCGGGCCGGTCGACCTGATCCTCGGCAGCGGCTTCGCCGGGCGCGGCGAGCTGCCCTTCACCGCCCCGGGCGCCACCGCCGAGCTCTCCTTCGGCAGCTCCGACAGCTACCGGGTGGTCCGCGAGACCGAGGAGACCAGGGCCACCACCGGCCTGACCCAGCGCTCGACCGTCACCCGCACCGTCCGGCTGCACCTGAGCCGCTTCTCCGGCCCGGCCGAGCGCGAGGAGCGCCTGGTCACCCTGCGCGAGCGCGTGCCGGTCTCGGAGGTCGCCGAGGTGGAGGTCCGGCTGCGCAAGGAGCTCTGCTCCCCGGCCCCGGACGAGCTGGACGCCGACGGCATCTGCCGCTGGTCCGTCCCGCTGCCGCCCGGCGGCAGAAGGACCGTCACCCTCGCGTACGAGATCTCCGCCGCCGCGAAGGTCGCCGGGCTCTGACGGCCGCGCGACCCCCGGTTCGGGCCACGGCCCCTGCTAGAAAGGGAGCATGATCTACCATCTCGCGCCGCTGGACGACTGGTTGCACGACCCGGGGCGGCCCTACGCCGCCGCCTCGCTGCTGACCGACGGGTTCATCCACTGCTCGGCCGACGAGCAGACCGCGCTGGCCGTGGCGAACGCCTTCTTCCGGGACGCGCAGGGCCCGCTGATGGCCCTGCTGATCGAGGAGGCCCTGGTCGAGCCGATGGTGAAGTGGGAGGCCCCGAACGGCGATCCGCCGGACGGAGCCACCCCGGGCGTCCTCTTCCCGCACATCTACGGCCGCCTCAACCGCACCGCCGTGATCGGCCTCGAGAAGGTCGAGCGCGGCCCCGACGGCCGCTGGGCCGGCCTCACGCCTTGGAGCTAGGGCCTCCCTTTCGGATCACGCCGGGCGGGCGCCGCCGGGGCACGCACCTCGTCGGCTTCTCCTCAGTCGCCGATGCTCCGCATGGACTCGCCCCCAGCCTTCGGCCGGGAGGTGCCCCCGCGTCGGCGCCGCCGATGCACGCACCCCAACGACGCCCGCTCATCCGACGTGATCCGAAAGAGAGGCCCTGGCCCTACAGCCAGCCGCGCTCGCGGGCGGCCATCCCGGCCTGGAAGCGGGTGGTCGCCCCCAGCTCGCGCATCAGCGCCTGGAGGCGCCGCTGGGTGGTGCGGGCGCTCCAGCCGAGCGAGCGGGCGATCGACTCGTCCGTGAGCCCGGCGGCCAGCAGGCCCAGCAGCTTGCGGTGGTCCGCCTCCGGCCCCTGCTCCGCGGTGCCGCCGATCGCCGCCTGCAGCGGCACCGCGCGCTCCCACTCGGCCTCGAACAGCCCGTCCAGCGCCTGCAGCAGCGCGGACGGGTGGATCACGTACGCCGCGTCGAGCACCGCGTCGCCGACGCTGATCGGGATGATCGCCATCCGGTCGTCGGCCATCATCATCTTCATCGGCAGCACCGGCCGCACCCGGGCCTCCTCGCCGTCCGCGACGCCGACCAGGATCTCCTTCTCCAGCCGCCCCGGCCAGGCCACGGCCTCCTTGTCGAAGACCGTCCGGAACCGCACGCCGGCCTTCAACCGCTGCCGCTGCCGGGGCAGGTTGGCCACCGGGTCCTGGATGTACGGGGGGCAGTCGAAGCCGCGGACCTGGTACTCGGCGGTCTCGGTCAGGTGCTCCAGCCGCTGGGCGATCGCCTCGCCGCCGCTGAGCACCTCCACCGAGTGCGCGGGGTCGGTGAACCGCGAGGCCTCCCGGAAGGCGTCCATCAGGCGGTGCATCTCGGCCCGGGCGGTGCGCAGCTGCGCCTCCCGGTGGCCGATCAGGGTGCCGATCGCCACGTCCGGGGCGACGGCCAGGTACCGCTCCCGGTCGACCGGTGCGCGGGTGGCCATGCCCTGGTCCGCGAGCCGGTCCAGCGCGGCCCGGCCCTGCTCGACGGTCAGCCCGCACTGCTCCGCCAGCTCCTCGGCGGTGGACTGCGGCGCCACCACCAGCGCGGCGTAGACCTGCCCGTCGGGCTTGCCCAGCCCCAGCACTCCGAATGAGTCGAGCACCGACCCTCCTTCCCCCTGGCCACTCCCCTGGTGGCGCAGTTACGCCACCCTGCTGCCCGGATGACGGTGGCCATCCTGTGCCACCGCCCCACCGGCTGACAAGCCGGTCTCACGCCAGTCCCACCAACCCCCACCGAACGGCAGAGGGCCTCCCCGCCACTCGGCGGGGAGGCCCTCGTCAGGCACGGTCCTACAGACCGACCTCGTTCATCAGCTGGCCGACCTCGGGGTTGGTCAGGCGGCGCAGCCAGCCCGACTTCTGGTCGCCCAGGGCGATCGGGCCGAAGTGGGTGCGCACCAGCTTCTCGACCGGGAAGCCCGCCTCGGCGAGCATCCGGCGGACGATGTGCTTGCGGCCCTCGTGCAGGGTCACCTCGACCAGGTAGTTCTTGCCCACGTTGGAGAGCACCCGGAAGCTGTCGGCCCGGGCGTAGCCGTCCTCCAGCTCGATGCCCTGCGCCAGGATCTTGCCCAGGTCACGCGGGATCGGGCCCTGGATGGCGGCCATGTAGGTCTTGGTCACGCCGTACTTGGGGTGGGTGAGACGGTGGGCCAGCTCGCCGTGGTTGGTGAGCAGGATGATGCCCTCGGTCTCGGTGTCCAGGCGGCCGACGTGGAAGAGGCGGGTCTCCCGGTTGGTCACGTAGTCGCCGAGGCACTGGCGGCCGTCCGGGTCCTCCATGGTGGAGACGACGCCGGCCGGCTTGTTCAGCGCGAAGAACAGGAACGACTGGGTGGCGACGGTGAGGCCGTCCACCTTGATCTCGTCGTTCTGCGGGTCGACCCGCTTGCCCTGCTCGCCCACGACCTGGCCGTTGACCATCACGCGGCCCTGCGAGATCAGCTCCTCGCAGGCCCGGCGGCTGCCCATGCCGGCCCGCGCGAGCACCTTCTGCAGGCGCTCGCCCTCGGGCTCGCCGAAGGTCTTCGGCGTCTTCACCTGCGGCTTGTCGTGCCGTGCCAGCACCGCGTCCTCGATCCGGGCCTGCAGCTCGCGCGAGCGCTGCGGCTGGCGCCGCGGGTCGCCGGGCTGGCCCTGACCGGGCTGACGCGGGCCCTGCGGCCGCTTGGCCTGCGGCAGCGCCTTGCGCGCGCCGTAGTGCCCGCCGGAGCCGTACTCGGGGCGGTCGTACTTGCGCTCCTCGGGGCGCAGCTTCCGGTCCGGGTACTGCTTCCGGTCGTCGCGGCGGTCATCACGACGGTCGTCCCGCCGGTCGTCACGGCGCTCGTACGAGCCGCTGCCGCCGCCGTAGCCGCCGCCACCGGAGCGCGAGCCGCCGCCGTAGCCGCCGCCACCGGAGCGCGAGCCGCCGCCGTAGCCGCCGCCACCGCTGCGGGAACCGCCGCCGTACGAGCCACCGCCGCTGCCGCCGCCGTACGAGCCGCCACCGCTGCGGGAACCACCGCCGTACGAGCCACCGCCGCTGCCGCCGCCGTAGCCGCCGCCGGAACGGGAATCGCCCCCGCGCGAGCCGCCGTACGAGCCACCGCCCGAGCGGCCCCCGCCCTGTCCTCCGCGGCCCTGGCTCCCGCCACCGCCGCCGCTGTTCCTGCCGTTACCGCTGCTACGCATCAAAATGTCCGTACGTCGTGTCCGTCTGGGAAGTGCAAGTCGTGCCGGCCGACCTCACAGCTCCCCTAGCAGTCAGGCACAGTCCGCTCCGCGTCGTCAGCGTCGTCCACCGCACGCGCGGCAGCGACCGCCTCCGCGATCATCGTGCCCTCGAGGGACTCCGCTTCCACGTCGTCGACCTCGGGCAGGAAGGGCGCCAGCTCCGGAAGTTCCTCCAGGCCGCGCAGACCCATCCGTTCCAGGAAGTAGTTCGTCGTCCGATACAGGATCGCACCTGTTTCGGGCTCGGAGCCGGTCTCCTCCACCAGTCCTCGCTGTACCAGGGTACGCATCACGCCGTCACAGTTCACACCACGTACCGCGGAGACCCGGCTGCGGGACACCGGCTGCCGGTACGCGACCACCGCCAGCGTCTCCAGCGCGGCCTGCGTCAGCCGGGCCTGCTGCCCGTCCAGCACGTACCGTTCGACCGCCGCCGAACACCGCGCCCGCGAGTAGAACCGCCACCCCCCGGCCACCAGCCGCAGCTCGAAGCCGCGCCCCTGCGCCGTGTACTCCGCCGCGAGCTCCCGCAGCACCGCCCCCACCACCGCCTTGGGCCGCTCCACCACCCCGGCGAGGCGCCCCTCCGAGGCCGGCTCGTCGACGACCATCAGGATCGCCTCCAGCTCCGCCCGAAGCGCCGCCCGGTCCGCCGCGGCCTCGGCCTCCGGCCCGGCCTGCGGCGGCACCTCCGCCACCGGCCGGGGTTGCTCCCCGCCCGCGGGCCGGGGCAGGACCGCCGGCTCGGCCACCACGAGCGGCTCCCCCGCCGCCGGGTCGGCCGCCTCCGCCGATCCGCGCCGCGGGGCCGCCTGCGGCCCGGCAGCCCCCGCCCCCGACTCGGGGGCCTCCGGGGGCTCCGAGGCCGCGTAGGGGCCCTCCAGGGCCTCGTAGGCGGGCTCCAGCCACTCCTCGGGGCGCGCGCCCTGCCCGGGGACGCCCAGGGAGCGTCGTGGGGCCTTCGGCTGCTCCGTCACTGCGCCTCACCCTTCTCCTGCTCGCCCGCCGGGCGGTCGAACTCGTCCGTCACCTCGACCAGGCGGTCGGCCTCCGCGACCCAGCGGATCAGCAGATCGCCGAGCGCCTCCGGCTGCTCGAAGGCCAGCGCCTTCTCCCGGTACAGCTCCAGCAGGGCCAGGAACCGGGCCACCACCACCAGCGTGGAGTCGGCGTCCGCGACCAGCTGCCGGAACTGTGCCTCGCCGAGCACGGTGAGCAGCCGCGCCACCACCTCGGCCTGCTCCCGCACGCTCACCGGCGGGGTGTGGATGTGGTCGACGTACACCGCGGGCCTGGGCTTGGGCGTCATCGCCCCGGCGGCGATCCGGGCGAACCGCTCCGGCCCGATGCTGATCACCACCTCGGGCAGCAGCGCGGCGTACTGCGGCTCGAGGCCGACCGCCCGGGGCCGCCGCAGCTGCTCGGCGGCCCAGCGGTCCTCCAGCAGGCCGGCGACCCGCTTGTAGGCGCGGTACTGCAGCAGCCGCGCGAAGAGCAGGTCGCGCGCCTCCAGGAGCGCGAGGTCCTCCTCGTCCTCGACCTCGGCGGCGGGCAGCAGCCGGGCCGCCTTGAGGTCGAGCAGGGTGGCGGCGACGACCAGGAACTCGGTGGTCGCGTCCAGGTCCCAGTCCGGCCCCATCGCCCGGATGTGGGCCATGAACTCGTCGGTGACCTTCGCCAGCGCCACCTCGGTGACGTCCAGCTTGTGCTTGGCGATCAGGCTCAGCAGGAGGTCGAACGGGCCCTCGAAGTTGTCCAGCCGCAGCGTGAAGGCGCCGCGCGGCTCGGCGGCGGCGGTGGCGGGCTCGGGTGCGGTCGGCATCGCGCCCCATCCTGCACCACCCCGGCCACCGGCCCTACCTGCCGCGCAGCCGCCGCACCAGGATGCTGCTCTCGCCCCGCTGCTCGAGGTCCGCCAGCACCACGGCGATCGCCTCGCGGACCACCCGGCCGCGGTCCACCGCGAGCCCGTGCTCGCCGCGCAGCACCAGCCGCGCGTGCTCGAGGTCCATCAGCTCCTCGGCGGAGACGTACACGGTGATCTTCTCGTCATGCCGCTCCCGGCCGCTGGGGCGCCGGGGCGCCCGGCCCCGGGGGCGGGCCCGCCGGGCGGCCTCGGCGGCCGGCTCCTCGGCGGCGGCCGCGTGCTGCGCCGGGCGCGCGGTCGCGTTCGCGCGCTCCGGGTGCTGCTCGGCCCGCGCCGGGGGCACCTCGCGCCCGCCGGGCGCCCGCTCGGCCTCGGGGGCCGGTTCGGCCGCTCGCGCGGTCTCCGGTCTGGGTGCCTCGGCCGGACGCTGCAGCGAGGGCGAAAGCGCCATCCCGCCGGTGGTCCGGAACAGCTCGTCGGCGCCCGGGAGACTCACTCGACGGGGCGGCACCGGTCGAGCACCTCCCTGGCGAGCTGACGGTAGGCGGCGGCACCGACCGAGTTGGTCGCGTACGTGGTGATCGGCTCACCGGCGACGGTGGTCTCCGGGAAGCGGACGGTCCGTCCGATGACGGTGTGGAAGACGTGGTCGCCGAACGCCTCGACCACACGCGCCAGCACCTCGCGGCTGTGCACGGTGCGCGAGTCGTACATGGTGGCCAGGATGCCGTCCAGGCGCAGGTCGGGGTTGAGCCGCTCGCAGACCTTCTCGATGGTCTCGGTGAGCAGCGCGACACCGCGCAGCGCGAAGAACTCGCACTCCAGCGGCACGATGACGCTGTGAGCGGCTGTCAGGGCATTGACCGTCAGCAGGCCGAGCGACGGCTGGCAGTCGATGATGACGTAGTCGTAGTCCGGCAGCAGCGGCTTCAGCGCGCGGGCCAGCGCCGACTCGCGGGCGACCTCGCTGACCAGCTGGACCTCGGCGGCCGAGAGGTCGATGTTCGAGGGCAGCAGGTCCATGCCGGGGACGGCGGTCTTCAGCAGCACCTCATCGGCCGTCAGACCCCGCTCCATGAGCAGGTTGTAGACCGTGACGTCGAGCTCCATCGGGTTGACGCCGAGTCCGACCGACAGGGCGCCCTGCGGGTCGAAGTCCACCAGCAGCACCCGGCGGCCGTACTCCGCGAGCGCGGCACCCAGGTTGATGGTCGACGTGGTCTTGCCGACGCCGCCCTTCTGGTTGCACATCGCGATGATCTGCGCGGGGCCGTGCTCGGCCAGCGGCGCGGGGATCGGGAAGTAGGGCAGCGGGCGGCCGGTGGGGCCCACCCGCTCACGGCGCTGACGGGCTGCGTCGGGGGCCAAGGTGGCGGCGTACTCCGGGTCGGGTTCGTATTCGGCGTCAGGGTCGTCGTAGGACCCGTACGCGAAGTCGCCGTAGGCCAGCCCGTGCGTGGGCAGCTCGGCGTCGTAGTCGGTTGCGGTGGAGGGAGCGACGCTCTGGCGTGCCTCGAAGGTACGGACCGCGACCGAGCCGACCTCCACCGAGCCCACCGTGGCCTGCCGGGCCGAGTGCTCCTCGTTCGGCTGTCCGGGGCCCGCAGAAAAATTAGGGGTCTCCGCCAGTCCTGGCTGACCACCCCCGGGAGCAAATGTCGACTCATTCACAAGTCGTCTTACCTCCTTGGGCATCCAGGACTCTATGTCGATTCGTCAGCGTGGCAGCATGCCGACGGTTTGCGACTCTAGGCCGTCCTTGGCGTTCGCAGCAACACAATCCACGGGAGTGGGCGGGATGTGTCGCCCTTGGCATGGGTCACTGTCAAGGGATCCCCGGGCCCGCGACCCTAACGTTTCGGCACACTTCGCCCCTCCTTCCGGGGCATGCGGGGGCGGTCACCACACCGGCCGGGTGACGTGTTGCACATAAATTGACATCTCGTCTCCACCTCGCGGCCACCGGGGGCTTGACACCGGCGGGCCGCGTGTGGGCATGGCGAAGCCCCCGGCCCGAGGGGAGCGGGCCGGGGGCGACAGAAGCTCAGCGCAGGCTCAAGTCCTCCGCCGGGCCCTTGCCTGACCGGTCGTCAGGCGAGCACGCTGTCAAGGGAGACGGACTCCAGGCCGAAGGCCTCGGCGACGGCGCCGTAGGTGATCTGGCCCTCGTGGACGTTCAGACCCTTGGCCAGCGCGGCGTCGCGGCGCAGGGCCTCCTTCCAGCCGCGGTTGGCCAGCTCGACGACGTACGGCATCGTCGCGTTGGTCAGCGCGTAGGTGGAGGTGTTCGGGACGGCGCCCGGCATGTTGGCCACGCAGTAGAAGACCGAGTTGTGGACCTCGAAGGTCGGCTCGGCGTGCGTGGTCGGGTGCGAGTCCTCGAAGCAGCCGCCCTGGTCGATGGCGATGTCGACGAGCACGGAGCCCGGCTTCATGCGGGAGACCAGCTCGTTGGTGACGAGCTTCGGGGCCTTGGCGCCCGGGATCAGCACGGCGCCGATGACCAGGTCCGCCTCGAGGACGGCCTTCTCCAGCTCGAAGCTGTTGGACATGATGGCCTTGATCTTCGTGCCGAAGATGCGGTCGGCCTCGCGCAGCTTGTTGATGTCGCGGTCCAGCAGGGTCACCTCGTAGCCCATGCCGATCGCGATGGTCGCCGCGTGCCAGCCGGAGACGCCGCCGCCGATGACCACGCACTTGGCCGGGTGGGTGCCGGGCACGCCACCGGGCAGCACGCCGCGGCCGCCGGCCGGACGCATCAGGTGGTACGAGCCGACCTGCGGGGCCAGGCGGCCCGCGACCTCGGACATCGGGGCGAGCAGCGGCAGCGCGCCGTTGCCCAGCTGCACGGTCTCGTACGCGATCGCGGTGGTGCCGGAGGCGACCAGCGCGTCCGTGCCGGCGCGGTCGGCCGCGAGGTGCAGGTAGGTGAAGAGGGTCTGGCCCTTGCGCAGGCGGTGGTACTCCTGCGCGATCGGCTCCTTGACCTTCAGCAGCAGGTCGGCGGTGGCCCAGACCTCGTCAGCGGTGTCGAGGATGGTGGCACCGGCGGCCACGTACTCCTCGTTGGGGATCGAGGAGCCGAGACCGGCGTTGTCCTCGATGAAGACCTCGTGTCCGTTGCGGACCAGCTCATGCACGCCGGCGGGCGTGATGGCCACGCGGTACTCGTGGTTCTTGACCTCGCGGGGGATGCCGACCTTCACGGCTAAACACGTCCTCTTGCCATGGGGGTCCCGGCCGGGGAAGACCGGCGGGCGGCGCGCACGCGGAAGCCTCCGGAAGACACCGGGGCGCACTTCGCTGCGCGACTAAGGTCGAGTGTAATGAAGCCCAGCGGTTACGTCAGCCTTCCAAACTGAATAAATCAGCCGGGCGCATTGGCAGGTTCGTAGGCTTCCAGCCCGACAAGCCCCTCAAACGCTGGCAAAATCGACAACTTGGACATTACTCCGAAGTCACCCGGAGCCGCTCACCCTCGACCTGTGCCCTGAGACGTCCCAGTGCCGCCGCCACGGCCGTCTGACCGGCCACGTCGTCCAGGCGGCGCAGCAGCCCGACCGCCGCCCGGTACTCCCGCTCCGCCTCCTCGAACCGACGCTGCGCGGTGTGCGCCTCCGCCACCCTGGCCAGCAGCCGGGCCTCGGCGGCCCGCTCCCCCAGGCTCTGCCGCAGCGCCAGCGCCCGGCCGTACCAGTCGGCGGCCCGCACCGCGTCGCCCTGCGCCCGGTGGCAGCCGGCCACGCTCTCCAGTGCCCGCGCGCAGGCGGGCTCGTCCCCGTCCGCCCGGGCGGTCTCCAACGCCGCCCGGTACCGCTCGGCGGCCGGCTCCCACCGGCCGGCCGCCGCCTGAAGATCACCCAGGTTGAGCAGCGCGGCCGTCACCCGACGGGAGTCACCCGAGCGCCCCGCCACCTCGCGGACCAGCTCGTGCAGCCCGTGCAGCTCGGCCGGGGCGGCCGCCCCGGTCAGCGGCAGCGCCCGCAGCAGGGCCGTCACCAGCCGGCCCGCCGACCCGTCCAGATCCGCCTGCCCGATCGCCTCCGCCACCGCCCCGAGCAGCAGCTCCCGCTCCTCGCCCAGCCACAGCCGGGCGTGACCGACACCACGCAGCCGCAGCGGCCCCGGCAGCGGATCGGCCACCGAGCCCGTCTCCAGCAGCTCCCGCGCCGAATCCACCAGCCGCACCAGCCGCTCGAGCAGCCGCGCCCGCGCCAGCTGCACCTCCGCCGGCCGGTCCGTGCTCTCCCGCAGCGCCACCAGCCGCGCGTACAGCCGCCCGGGCAGCCGGTAGCGCAGCGTGCCGTCGCCCGCCGGCGGCTCCAGGTCCAGCAGCTCCCGCTCGGCCAACTTCGCCAGCAACCCCCCGGCCTCCGGTGCCGGACACCCCACCAACGCCGAAGCCGTCCGCAGATCCGCCACCTGGCCCGGCGCCAACGTCAGCATCCGCAACATCCGCCCCTGCCCCGCGGGCAACGCCCGGTACCCCAGCAGGAACGCCCCGGTCAACGGATCCCCGTCCGCCACCGGCACCGCCCCGGCCGCCACGGGCGTGGCGCTGCCACCGGACCTGCCGGTGGCGTCCGGGCCTCCGGCTGCAGCAGCCCCCGGCCTGTCGGGGGCCACCGGGCGGCGGCGGGCGGTCTTTCCCCTTGCCCGGTCTGCCCCGGCCGCCGCCGGGGCGGTGGCCGCCTGGGCAGGGGGCCCGGCCACGACGGGCGGGGCGAGGAGGGCGATCCGGGGTACGCCGTCCAGGCCTACTCCGGTGCCGACGTCCAGTTCGGTGTCGGCGTCCACCGGCAGGTCGGCGGCGCGAGCCAGCTGCTCCAGCTCGAGTTCGGTGGGCGGCTGGGCGGCCCGGCGGCCGTTCTTCCCCTTGCCCTTGCGGCGCCCCGCCCGGCCGCCGGGCTCCGCCGGGCCCGTCACCGCCGCCAGCGCGCTCGCGGCGTCCGTCACGGCGGCCTTGCCGTCGGCCCGCAGCCAGCCGGCCATCAGCCTCAGCGCCGCCGGGCCCGCCCCGCAGCTCTCCGCGAGCTTCGCGGCCCCCACCGGGTCGCAGCTGATCCGCGTCCCGCCGACCAGCCCGCTCAGCAGCTCCGTCGCGGCGGTCAGCCCCAGCCCGCCCAGGATCACCGGATCGATCCCCTCGATCCCGCTGATCGGGCCCGCCGTGGTGGCCAGCACCAGGCACCCCGGCTCCCCGGGCAGCAGCGGCCGCAGCTGCCCGGCGTCCCGCACGTCGTCGAGGAGCAGCAGGACGCGGCGGTCCGCCAGCTCCGCCCGCAGCGCGGCACACGCCGGATCCGGCTCGTCGGGCGCCCCACCGGGCAGCAGCTCGGCGGTCGGCTCCGCGCCGAGCTGCTCGAGCAGCCGCCGGGCGGCACGGCCGGGCGGCACGGGGGTGCCGTCGGGAGCGGAGAGCCGGGTGTACAGCACCCCGTCGGGATAGTCGGCGGCCACCGAACGGGCGAACCGCACGGCCAGCGCGGTACGGCCCGACCCGGGCCGCCCGGCCACGACCAGCACGGCCCCCTTCTCCCGCCCCGCCGCGAGAGCGGCGGACTCCCCCTGCCGCCCGACCCACACCCCGGGTTCCCCGGGCAGCACCACTTCGCGGCCAACATCCAACGTCGCCACCAGCGTCACTCCCGACAGTCGCCCAGCGCCTCCCTGTCCGCGAAGCGTAGTTCGGCCAACGGCCCCACCACCCGGAGACCCGGTACTACCACCCGGCAATTCACCCGGACAGCCAGTCGCACTCCCCAGGGGCGTGAGGAACCGCGCGCTGCGGCAGGGACGAAGCCGCACCACAACGAGCCAGCTGCACCATCAGGGGCGCGAGGAACTGCGCGCTGCGGCAGGCGACAGGCCGTCACCTTCCGCGTTCGCGCCGTTCCCCGCGCCCCTGGACAGTGCAACTGGCTCAGAGCGAAACCATGCAGGTCGGCCTCTCCCGACCTCGCGCCGTTCCCCGCGCCCCTGGACAGCCCGCGCCCCCAACGGCTACTCGGCGGCGAACGGCCGCGCCGGCCACGGCGAGTCCGCCGGGCGCAGCGAAGCGATCCCGTCCCCGGCCAGGGCGGCCTGCAGGGCCAGCGTCCCCGTGATCAGCGTCGGATTGTGCAGCTCCCCGGCGAGGACCAGCCGGACAAGCTCGGGCAGCGGCACCCGCGCCACCTCGATCTCCAGCTCCTCCCCGTCGGCGGCGTACCGTTCACCGCCCGCCTCCTCCAGGTCCGTCGCCAGGAAGAGCCGAAGGGCTTCGTCCGTCCCCCCGGGCGAGGTGTAGAAGTCGACCAGGACCCGCCAGGAGCCGGCCTTGCAGTGGGCCTCCTCGTACAGCTCGCGCTGCGCCGCGTGCAGCGGGTTCTCCCCCGGCACGTCCAGGAGCCCGGCCGGCAGCTCCCACAGCCGCTGCCGTACGGGGTGGCGGTACTGCCGGACCAGCAGTACCCGCCCCTCCCCGTCCAGCGCCAGCACCGACACCGACCCGGGGTGGGTCTGGTAGTCACGCCGGGCGTACGACCCGTCCGGCATCAGCACCTCGTCCGTCCGGACCCCGGTGACCCGCCCCTGGAACGGCACGGACGACGCCCGCACCTCCCACTCCTCCGCCACGTCCTTGATCACGCCGCACTCCCCTGCTCTTGGTCCTCGGACTTCTCGTCAGTACGACACTATCCAACGCCGAACGGCGGCCCCCCGGAATTCCGGGAAGCCGCCGTCACAGACACGCGAAACTTACTCGGCGTCGGTCTTGATCTTGATGGCCGCCGCCACCAGACCCGCGAACAGCGGGTGCGGGCGGGTCGGGCGGGACTTCAGCTCCGGGTGCGCCTGGGTGGCGACCAGGTAGGGGTGGACCTCGCGCGGGTACTCGACGTACTCGACCAGGTCACCCTTGGGCGACAGGCCCGAGAACTGCAGGCCGGTCTTCTCCAGGTCCGCGCGGTAGGCGTTGTTGACCTCGTAGCGGTGGCGGTGGCGCTCCTCGACGTACTGCTCGCCGGCGTAGACCTCGCGCACGATCGAGCCCTCGGCCAGCTTGGCCGGGTAGAGGCCGAGCCGCATGGTGCCGCCCAGGTCGCCCTTGCCGTCCACGATCGCCAGCTGCTCGGCCATGGTCGAGATGACCGGGTACTTGGCGGCCGGGTCGAACTCGGTGGAGTTGGCGTCCGGCAGGCCGGCCAGGTTGCGCGCGGCCTCGATGACGACGCACTGCAGACCCAGGCACAGGCCCAGCAGCGGGATCTTGTTCTCGCGGGCGTAGGTGATCGCGGCGACCTTGCCGTCCACACCGCGGTCACCGAAGCCACCGGGGATGCAGATCGCGTCCACGTCGCCCAGTTGCTCCTGCGCACCCTCGGGCGTGGTGCAGTCGTCGGAGGTGACCCACTTGATCTCGACCCGCGCGTTGTTGGCGAAGCCGCCCGCGCGCAGCGCCTCGGTCACCGAGAGGTACGCGTCCGGCAGGTCGATGTACTTGCCGACCAGCGCGACCTTGACGATGTGCTGGGGCTCGTGGACCCGGCGCAGCAGGTCGTCCCAGGTGGTCCAGTCCACGTCGCGGAACGGCAGGTCCAGACGGCGCACCACGTACGCGTCCAGGCCCTCGCCGTGCAGCACCTTGGGGATGTCGTAGATCGACTTGGCGTCGATGGCCGCGACCACGGCCTCCTCGTCCACGTCGCACATCAGCGAGATCTTGCGCTTGATGGCGCTCGGCACCTCGCGGTCGGCGCGCAGCACGATCGCGTCGGGCTGGATGCCGATGTTGCGCAGTGCGGCGACCGAGTGCTGGGTGGGCTTGGTCTTCAGCTCGCCCGAGGGGCCGATGTACGGCAGCAGGGAGACGTGCACGAAGAAGACGTTGTCCCGGCCGACCTCGTGGCGGACCTGGCGGACGGCCTCCAGGAACGGCAGCGACTCGATGTCGCCGACGGTGCCGCCGACCTCGGTGATGACGACGTCCACGTCCTCGGTCGCCATCCGGCGGATCCGGGACTTGATCTCGTTGGTGATGTGCGGGATGACCTGGACGGTGTCGCCCAGGTACTCGCCGCGGCGTTCCTTGGCGATGACCGTCGAGTACACCTGGCCGGTGGTGACGTTCGCCGAGCCGTGCAGGTTGGTGTCGAGGAAGCGCTCGTAGTGACCGATGTCGAGGTCGGTCTCGGCGCCGTCGTCGGTGACGAAGACCTCACCGTGCTGGAACGGGTTCATCGTGCCCGGGTCCACGTTGAGGTACGGGTCGAGCTTCTGCATCGTCACGCGCAGGCCGCGGGCCTTGAGCAGGGCGCCGAGGCTGGAGGCGGTGAGCCCCTTGCCGAGCGAAGAGGCGACACCCCCGGTGACGAAGAGGTGCTTGGTCGTCACGGCGCGGCCGTTCGCTGCCTTGCCGGAATGGGGCTGTGCCAAGAGGGGGCTCCCGTGGGTCGCGTGTCGAAAGTGACGCTGGTGGTGGGGCCTGAGGCTCGTCCGAACTCACCAGTCCACGGGATACCAGGGTATCAGCGACCCGCACCGGACGCGTTCGGGGCTGCTCCGACGCGCCCCGGGGTCGCCTCCCGCGCGCCCGTTGGGGTGAAACCTAGTTGCTCCAGTCGGACCACTCTGTCCTCAACTCGGCCCTTCTACGACCGGATGGGGCGCGATACGCGTGCTCCGCGCCCCACGCCCGACGTATTCTGCACGGACGCATCGCCGACAGTCGGGACACGCGGAGGGCGAGGGGTCAGGTCGCGCAGGCCAGCAGCCGCGTTCCGCTGTCGGACGCCGCCGAGCACATCTTGCGCTGCTCTGACACCCGCACTGGAGACCGACGTGGCCGGCCGTATCGAGGACTACGCACTCATCGGAGACATGCAGACCGCCGCCCTGGTCAGCAGGGACGGGGCGGTCGACTGGCTGTGCCTGCCGAGATTCGACTCGCCCGCGGTGTTCGCCGGGCTGCTCGGCACCGATGAACACGGGTTCTGGCGGATCGGCCCGGCCGAACCGGTCACCGCGGGCGTCCTCCCCCCGTCGGCCGTCACCGACCCCGGTGACTTCACCGAGGGCCGCGCGATGCCCGCCAACGCCGGCGCCCCCGCGCTGCCCGCCGACCGCCGCCGCTACCGGGGTGACTCGCTGGTCCTGGAGCAGGAGTGGGACGCCCAGGGCGGCAGGGTCCGCGTGATCGACTTCATGCCGCGCCGCCCGCTCGCGGGGGCCGACTCCGTCCCGCAGATGATCCGCATCGTCGAGGGCGTCGAGGGCCGGGTACGGATGCGCTCGGCGCTGCGGATGCGGTTCAGCTACGGCCGGGTGGTGCCCTGGGTGCACCGGGTCGAGCAGGCCGACGGCAGCCACCGCACCGCCGCCGTCGCCGGGCCCGACTCGGTCTGGCTGGACGGCGAGGCCGAGACCTACGGCCGCGACCTCACCACCTACGCCGACTTCACCGTCACCGCCGGCGAGCGGATCGCCTTCGCCCTCACCTGGCAGGCCTCCCACCTGCCCGCCCCCACCCCGCCCGACGCCGAGCAGCTCCTGCTCGAGACCGAGCAGTTCTGGCAGGAGTGGGTCGGCCAGTGCACCTACCAGGGCCCCTACCGCGAGGCCGTGGTCCGCTCCCTGATCACCCTCAAGGGCCTCACCTACGCCCCCACCGGCGGCATCGTCGCCGCCCCCACCACCTCCCTGCCCGAGGACATCGGCGGCGAGCGCAACTGGGACTACCGCTACACCTGGCTGCGGGACGCCGCCATCACCCTCTCCTCGCTGCTGCGCACGGGCTACCGCGAGGAGGCCCGCGCCTGGCGCGAGTGGCTGCTGCGCGCGGTCGCCGGCGACCCGGAGAACCTGCAGATCATGTACGGCATCGCGGGCGAGCGCGAGCTCACCGAGTCCTCGCTCGACTGGCTGCCCGGCTACGAGGGCTCGCTGCCCGTCCGGGTCGGCAACGGCGCCGCGGGCCAGCTCCAGCTGGACGTCTACGGCGAGGTGGTCGAGGCCCTGCACCTGGCCCACATGACCGGCCTGACCCGCAACGACCACGCCCACCACCTCCAGCTCAAGCTGATCAGCTACCTGGAGCAGCACTGGCAGGAGCCGGACGAGGGGATCTGGGAGGTCCGCGGGCCGCGGCGGCACTTCGTCCACTCCAAGGTGATGGCCTGGGTCGCGGTGGACCGCACCATCAAGCTGATCGAGCAGTCCCCCGCCGACGGCCCGCTCGAGCGCTGGCGCGAGCTGCGGGACACCATCCACCGGGACGTCTGCGAGAAGGGGTACGACCCCGACCGCAACACCTTCACCCAGTACTACGGCGGCCAGGAGCTCGACGCCTCCCTGCTGCTCATCCCCCAGGTCGGCTTCCTCCCGCCGGACGACAAGCGCGTCATTGGCACCATCGAGGCGATCCAGCGCGAGCTCTCCACCGAGGACGGCTTCGTGCTGCGCTACCCGACCCACGACGAGGACGGCAACAACGTCGACGGCCTCTCCGGCCACGAGGGCGCCTTCCTGGCCTGCTCCTTCTGGCTGGCCGACGACCTCGCCATGATCGGCCGCGTCCAGGAGGCCCGCGAGCTCTTCGACAAGCTCCTCTCCCTGCGCAACGACCTCGGCCTCCTCGCCGAGGAGTGGGACCCTCGCCTCAGGCGCCAGGTCGGCAACTTCCCCCAGGCCTTCAGCCACGTCCCCCTGATCGACACGGCACTGCGCCTCACCGCCTGCGCCGGGGCCTACCTGTCGGCCCAGCAGCAGGCCACCGTCTGAGCGAGGGCGGGTCAGGTGTCGTACAGGCCGTCGAACGGCGCGCCGAACCCGAGGCCTTGCGGCTCCAGCTCGTAGTGCTCCGACCCGTCCCGCTCGGCCGTCCCGTCGATCAGGCCCCAGCTCACCCCGTGGCTGACCACCTCGAACGGGCGGATCCGGATGTCGCCGTACGCGACACCGCTCAGCCCGTCGAGCAACCCTGCCAGTTCACGCTCGCCCGTCGCCCCGTCGGCGGCCGGGCGGAACTCGCTGCCCAGGTGCCCGCCCTCAGCGTCGAAGCTGTGCACCAGCGCCATCAAGCCGTCCAGGCCGGGCGCCCCGGTCACGTCGCCGAAGAACTGACCACCGTCATGGGTGCCGATCCAGCGGGTGCGGAAGTCCGGCTCGTGGGCCACTGGCACCTGCCGGGCCGGGAAGTCGAGCTTCTGCCAGTCGACCAACTCCCGCCAGCCCGGCTCGGCCGCGATCCAGGCCAGCAGCACCCGCTCGGTGGTCTCCCAGTTCTGGTGCCCGACCGCCGCGTAGTGCTCCCCCGCTGACCCGAACCGGTGCTCCACCTCCCAGGCATCGGGCCCACGGAAGTACGCCTGGATGTACAGGTGGCTGTCCGGCCCGCCGCGCCTGGCGCACAGCCAGGGGCTCAGCTCGTCGACCCGTTCCCGTACGGCCTGGCTCAGCTCGTCGCCCTCGGGCCGCAGCAGCGGCGGGCCCTCGGCGAACTCCACCTGTACGTCAGCGCTTCGCATCACGTGCGCACCCTAGCGCCCAGGACCGACTACCCCCGGGCGACCAGCTCGTCGTAGGTCGAGAGCACCTGAGCCACCGTCGCCGCCTCGTCCGGCCAGGTCTTCGCCTGCTGCCGGCCGGCCTCGGCGAGGGCGGTGCGCCGCTCGGGCGAGGCCAGCAGATCGCGTACGGCCGTGCCGAGCGCGGCGGCGTCCCCGTACGGGACGAGTACGGCCGCGTCGCCGACCAGCTCCGGCACGCCGCCGACCGCCGTGGAGACGACCGGCACGCCCGCCCGCATGGCCTCCTGGACCACCAGGGAGCGGGCCTCCCAGCGGGAGCTGAGCGCCACCACGTCGGCCGCCGCCAACAGGTCCGGTACGTCGGTGCGGTAGCCGAGCAGGTCGACCGGCAGCTTCTCCGCCGCGATCCGCTCCCGCAGGTCGGCGGCCTCCGGCCCGTCCCCGGCGATCACCACGGCCACGTCCGGCCCGAAGCCGCGCGCTGCGTCGAGCAGCAGGCCGAAGGACTTCTGCGCCACCAGCCGCCCGATCGCCAGCACCACCGGCCGGTCGGTGCGGCCGCCCAGCAGGGCGGCCCGGGCGGCCTCGCGGTCCAGCGTGCCGGGCGGCATCGGCGGCGCCGCCACCGGCCCGAGCCGGGCGTCGGAGGCGCCGAGCTCCCGGGCCCGGGCGACCAGGTCGGAGGAGGCCCCGAGGACCAGGTCCGCGGCCCGGGCGACCCGCCGCTCCATCAGCCGCTGCAGCCGCCGGTCCAGGCCGGTGGCGAGCATCGCGTGGTGCGAGGTGACCACCAGTGGCGTCTCGGGCCGCAGGCCCGGGAAGCGCCCGGCCGTCCGCAGGGCCAGATCGGACAGCAGACCGGCCCGCAGCCCGTGCGCGTGCACGACGTCGGCGCCGGTGAAGGCCCGCCGCAACTCGCCGATCGCGGCGGCGTCACTGCGCGCGCCGGCCGTCGGCGTGATGTCGACCAGGTGGAAGCGGGCACCCGTGCGGGAGAAGCCGAACAGGGCGTCCGTCCCGGCGGGGGCGCAGACCGTCACGTTGACGCCGTGTGCCACCAGGCCCTGGGCGAGCGAGCGGCAGTGGGCGCCGATGCCGCCGGTGCTGGCGGCCAGGACGAGCACCACGTGCAGCTGCCCGCGCTCGGCGGCGGCTGCGGTGGCCCTGGTGACGAATTGGTCCACGTCGTCTCGCTCCGACTTCGTTCACGAACTCACACCGGGGCGGGGTGTGCCCACGCGCGGCGCTCGGGACTGGGGTGCCAGTGTCCAGCCGCCACCATGCCAGGTCGGGCCGCATCTTGGACAGTCGAGGCCTCCGCCCGGCGCGGCGGACCGGCCCCGGGGGCGGTCACTCCCCCCGGGGTGCCCGGGCCGTGGCGAGCAGCTCCTCCGCGTGCGCACGGCCGAGTTCGGAGTCCTCGAGACCGGCCAGCATCCGCGAGAGTTCGCGCACCCGCTCCTCGTCGTCCAGCACCTTGACGCCGCTTCGGGTGACGGTGCCGTCGTGGGTCTTCTCGACCACCAGGTGCCGGTCGGCGAAGGCCGCGACCTGCGGAAGGTGCGTCACCACGACCACCTGGGCGCTCTGCGCGAGCTTGGCCAGGCGGCGGCCGATCTCGACGGCCGCCTTGCCGCCGACGCCGGCGTCCACCTCGTCGAAGAGGTAGGTCGGCACCGGGTCCGCGCCGGCGAAGACCACCTCGACGGCGAGCATCACCCGGGAGAGTTCACCGCCCGAGGCGCCCTTGGCGATCGGGCGCGGCACGGCGCCCGGGTGCGGGGCGAGCAGCACCTCGACCTCGTCGACTCCGTGCGCGCCGTAGGAGACCGTCCGGTCCTCGAACTCGATCCCGGCCGGGTCGTCGACCAGGCTCAGCGCGAAGGTGACCCGGGCGTGCGGCATGGCCAGCTCGGCCAGCTCGGCGGAGACGGCCTCGGCGAAGCGGCCGGCGGCCGCGTGCCGGGCGGCGGAGACCTCGGCGGCCAGCACTCCCAGCTCGGCCCGCAGCGACGTCTCCTTGGCTCCCAGCTCGTCGATCCGCTCGTCGTCCCCGTCCAGTTCCAGGAGCCGCTCCGTGCCCGCCTCGGCCCAGGCGATCACCTCGGCCAGCGTGTTGTCGGTGCCGCCGTACTTGCGCAGCAGCTGGGCCAGCACGGCCCGGCGGTCCTCGACGGCGGCCAGGCGCACCGGGTCGGCGTCCAGGTCCTCCGCATAGCTGGCCAGGTCGGCGGAGACGTCGGCCAGCAGGTAGCCGACCTCGGTGACCCGCTCGGCCAGCGCGCCCAGGCGCTCGTCGTGGCCGCGCACGGACTCCAGGGCGCGGCGGGCCTGGGCGAGCAGGGTGCCCGCGTCCAGCGAGTCGGGGTCGGCCGGGTCGCCCGCCAGGGCGCCGTGGGCCTGGGTGGCGGCCAGCGAGAGGGCGTCGGCGTGGCCCAGGCGCTCGGCCTCGGCGGCGAGCTCGACGTCCTCCCCGGCCACCGGCTCGGCGGCGGCGATCTCGTCCAGCCCGAAGCGCAGCAGGTCGGCCTCCTGGGCGCGCTCGCGGGCCCGGGTGGTCAGCTCCTCCAAGGTCGCGGAGACCTCGCGCAGCTCGCGGTAGACCTCGCGGTAGCGGCCCAGCGGCCCGGCGAGCGCCTCACCGGCGTAGCGGTCCAGGGCGCCGCGCTGGCGGGAGGGGCGCAGCAGGCGCTGCTGGTCGGTCTGGCCGTGCACGGCGATCAGGTCCTCGCCGAGCTCGGCGAGCAGGCCCACCGGCACGCTCCGGCCGCCGACGTGGGCGCGCGAGCGGCCCTCGGCGGAGACGGTACGGCTGATCAGCAGCTCGCCCTCGTCCAGCTCGGCCCCGGCCTCCTGGGCCCGGGCCGCCACCGGGGAGCCCTCGGGCAGCGCCAGGCGGCCCTCGACCACGGCCCGCTCGGCGCCGCGGCGCACCAGGCCCGGGTCGGCCCGGCCGCCGAGCAGCAGGCCGAGGCTGGTCACCACCATGGTCTTGCCCGCACCGGTCTCACCGGTCACCGCGGTGAAGCCCGGTGCCAACTCGACCACCGCGTCGTCGATGACGCCCAGATCCCGTATCCGCATCTCGTCCAGCACGGTGACGACCTTACGGTGGCCGACCCCCATCGCGCGACGAGCGGCCTGGCCCGGCCCCCAAGTTCATCCCTTCCGGTCGCTGTCGCAGCCTTGTTCCCTTGCGGTACGCGGTGCCGTCTGCACCAAATGTGGCTTTCGCTGGCGGTACGCCGGGCCGCTCTGCCATCATGGGCAGCCACCGCGAGCCACCTGCCGGGCCAATCCGAGCCAAGTGGACTGGACAGAGCCCCGAGGGAGGGCGCGCCCCATGGCCGAGTGGCAGAGCACCGTGACCGCCCCGGCGCTGGCCCGCCTGCTCACCACCACCCCGCCCACCGGGCAGCGCACCGCCTACCGCCGCCTCGCCGTGCAGCTGCGCGGCCTGGTCGCCGAGGGCCGCCTGCCGGTCGGCACCCGGCTGCCCGCCGAACGCGAGCTGGCTCAGGCCCTCACCCTCAGCCGCACCACCGTCGCCACCGCCTACGAAGCGCTGCGCACCGACGGCTACCTGCACAGCCGGCGCGGCTCCGGCAGCTGGACGGCCCTGCCCGAGGGCAGCCGCCCGCCCGGCGACGCCCTCCACCCGGTGCCGCCGGACGAGGCCGAGCACACCATCGACCTGGGCGTCGCCGCCCTCCCCGCACCCCAGCCCTTCCTCGGCGAGGCCGCCGCCCGGGCCGTCGAACAGCTGCCCACCTACGCCACCGGCCACGGCCACTACCCCACCGGGGTGCCGGTGCTGCGCGAGGCCGTGGCCCGCCGCTTCACCGAGCGCGGCCTGCCCACCACCCCGGACCAGATCCTGATCACCACCGGCGCGATGGGCGCCCTGAACCTCGCCCAGCGGGCCCTGCTCGGGCGCGGCGACCGGGTGGCCGTCGAGGCCCCCGGCTACGCGCACACCCTGCGGCTGCTCCAGCGCGAGGGCGCCCGCCTGGTGCCCGTCCCGTTCGCCCGGCCCGGCGGGGACGCCGCACTGCCGTACTGGGACACCGAGGAGTGGCGGCGGGTGCTGCGCGGCGCCTCGCCCCGGGCCGCCTTCGTGGTGCCCGACTTCCACAACCCGACCGGCGCGCTGATCGACGAGGAGCAGCGCCGCGCCCTGCTCGCCGCCGCCCGGGTCTCCGGCACGGTCGTGGTGGTGGACGAGACCCCGGCCGAGCTCGACTGGGGCACCGACGCCGTGCCGCCGCCGACGGCGGCCCTGGACCGCACCGCCCAGGTGGTCACCATCGGCTCGGCGGGCAAGATCCTCTGGGGCGGCCTGCGGGTCGGCTGGCTGCGTGCCCAGCCCTCGCTGGTGCGCCGCCTGGCCGCCGAGCGGGTCTTCACCGACGTCGGCACCCCGGTCCTCGACCAGCTGATCGCCGCCCACCTGCTCGACCACGCCCTGCCCGAGGTCCGCGCCCACCAGCACCGGCGGATGCGCGCCACCGCCCACGCCCTGGCCGAGGCGCTCCAGCAGCAGCTGCCCGCCTGGCAGTTCGCCCTGCCCCCGGGCGGCCTCTGCCTCTGGGTCGCCACCGACGGCCTGGCCAGCTCCAGCCTCGCCAAGTCCGCCGACCCGCTCGGCCTGCGCCTGGCCGCCGGCTCCCGCTTCGCCACCGACGGCACCTTCGAGCCCTACCTGCGGCTCCCCCTCACCGTCCCGCCCCAGGCCGCCGCCACCGCCATCGCCCGCCTGGCCGCGGCGGCAGCCGCGGCCGGCCAGGCCCGCTGACCGGCCGGCCTTACTGCGCGCCGATCGCCCGCAGCAGGTCCAGGCGGGCGGCCCACCGGGCCGGCCAGAGGGCGGCCAGCACCCCGATCGCCGGGCCGAGCAGCAGGAACAGGCCGAGCCGGCCCCAGGGCAGGACCGTCTCGTACTGCGGCAGCGAGGAGGTGCTGAGACTGCCGCAGGCCCAGGCCAGGAAGCACCCCGTGCCGATGCCGAGCACCGCGCCGAACAGCGAGATCACCACCGACTCCAGCCGCACCATCCGCCGCACGCCCGCGCGGTCGAGCCCGACCGCGCGCAGCAGCCCGATCTCCCGGGTCCGCTCGACCACCGACATGGCCAGGGTGTTGACGACGCCGAACACACCGATGACGACGGTCAGGCCGAGCAGGCCGTACATCATGTCCAGCATCGGCCCGATCCGGCCGGACTCCGCCTTCGTCAGCTGCTCCCGGTCCTGCACCTGGAGCAGCGGGCTGCCGCCGAGCGCCTTGCGGATGTCCTCGTCCAGACCACGGACGGCCCGGCCGGGCGCGGCCTTGACCAGGATGCTGTCGAGCCTGCCCCCGTACGCGTGGGGCAGGACCTCGTCCAGGGTGGCGAGGGCGCCCCCGACGGCCCTGGTCTGCCGGTAGACGCCGACCACGGTCAGCGCCTTCCGGCCGTGGCCGGAGCCCAGCGCCGCTTCGAAGGTGTCGCCCTTGGCGAGGCCGGTACGGGCGGCCAGCTGCTCGGAGAGCGCGACCCGACCGGGGCCGAGCTCCGCGAGCGAGCCACTGCTGAACCGCAGATCGGAGACGGCGGCGAGGCGCTGCGGGTCCGCGCCGGTGAGCGTGGCGTACCCGCCCCGCACCCCCAGTGCCGCGACGGCGACGGGCGCCGCCTGCGCCACGCCCGGGACGGCGGCGGCCTTCGCGCCGAAGGCCGGGTCGAGGCCGGGCCCGGCCGACGACACCTTCAGGTCCGCGGTCAGGCCCCCGACGGCCGCCGCCTCCAGCGCCGCGCTCATCGAACTGCCGGTCACGCTCAGGCCGGTGATCAGGGTGAGCCCGATCATCAGCGCGGAGGCGGTGGCGGCGGTGCGGCGCGGGTTACGCAGCGCGTTCCCCTCGGCGAGCCTGCCGCCGACGCCGAACAGCCGGGTGGTGACCACCCCCGCGAGCCGGATCACCGGCCGGGACAGCAGCGGCGCGAGCACGATCATGCCGGTCAGCGTGAGCACCGAGCCGAGCCCGGCGGCCTTGAGGTTGAGGTCGCCGCCGTCGCGCTGGGTGGAGACGTACAGCATCGTGGCCACCCCGGCGCCGGTGAGCAGCCCGCCGAGGCAGTTGCGCAGCAGCAGGCCGCGCGGCGGCGGCGCCTGGTCGACGGCGCTCAGGGCCGCCACCGGTGCGGTCCTCGCCGCCCGGCGGGCCGGCAGCCAGGCGGCGACCAGCGTGACGCCGACCCCGACCAGCAGGGAGCGGACGAGCGTGTCGGCGGAGACGACCAGCGGGCCGTCCGGCAGGCCCCCGCCGCCTGCGGCGAGCAGCCGCGGCAGGGCGGTGGCGATGCCGAGCCCCAGCGCGAGGCCGGCGGCGGAGGCGGCCAGCCCGAGCAGCCCGGCCTCCGCCAGGACGGCACGCACGACCTGGCGGCGCGAGGCCCCGACGGCGCGCAGCAGCGCGGTCTCCCGGCTGCGCTGGGCCACCAGCATGGTGAAGGTGTTGGCGATGGTGAAGACGCCGACGAACAGGGCGACGGCGGCGAAGGCGGGGAGCATCCGGGTGAGCTCCTTGGTGTTCTCGGCGATCTGCCGCGCCTGCTCGCGGGCCAGCCGGGCGCCGCTGGTGACCGTGATCCCCTTGGCGGGCAGCAGCGCGCGGACCCGGTCGGCGAGCGCCTGCTCGTCGGTGCCCGGCGCGGAGCCGACGGACAGCGAGTCGAACCGCCCGGCCCGCAGCAGGAGCCGCTGCGCGGTGGCGGTGTCGAGGAGCAGCAGGCTGCCGCCCGCGCTCACCCGTGGGTCGTCGGTGGTGACGATGCCGACCAGTGTCCCGGTGAGCGTGGGGCCGTCGGTGGCGAACCGGACGACGTCGCCGAGGCGGTAGCCGGCCTTCTCGGCGGTGCGCCGGTCGAGGGCCAGCTCGGCGCCGGTGGCCGGGCCGCGCCCGGCGCTGAGGGCAATGCGGCTGTCCCGGTCCGTACCCGGCTCGTCCGGCGCGTAGTTGACCGCCAGGTTCGGCCCGCCGCTGTCGGCGTTCAGCGGGCGGCCGTCCTTGGCGGCCAGCGTGGCGGTGCCCTCGACCACGGGGTGGACGGAGGTGACGCCCGGCACGGTCCGGACCCGCTCGGCGAGCTCGGCGGTGAGCGCGGTGGACCGGCCACCGGGCGAGGCGTCGCCGCTGCCACGCTCGGGCTCGGACTCGGACTCGGACTCGGACTGGACGACCACCGCGACGTCCTTGAGGTTCCTGGCGGCGGCGCCGCGCAGGGCCTGGGTGACGGTGTCGCCGAAGACGAGCGTGCCGGAGACGAAGGCGACGCCGAGCGTGATCGCGAGGGCGGTCATGACCAGCCGGGCCCGGTGCGCGAGGACGTTGCGCAGGGCGGTGCGCAGTATCGGCATGGCAGCTCCGATCGACGAGGAGGTGGTGGGTGACTGCCTCCCATCCTCGAAGCGCCGGGCCGGCGAACCGTCAGCCCTGAGGCGTGACCGCGGCCTCCGCCGAAGGTCGCTCCCGCCGCCGCCCGTACTCCTCGGGGCGGAGTACGGCCTCTGTCCTCGGGCAGAGGCCGGAGCTCAGGGCAGCAGGCCCGCCCGGTGGGCGAGGACGGCCGCCTGGACCCGGCTGTCCGAACCCGTCTTGACCAGGACGGCGCTCACGTGGGACTTCACCGTGCCGACCCCGATGCCCAGCCGACGGCCGATCTCTCCGTTGGCCAGGCCCTGCCCCAGCAGGGCGAGGACCTCGCGCTCGCGGCCGGTGAGCGCCGCCAGGCGCTCGTCCCCGGGCGCCGCACGATCCGGCCGGGCGGGCCCGGCGTCGAGCATCCGCTCGATGACACTCCGGGTGACCTTCGGCGAGAGGACGGCGTCACCCGTGGCGGCGGCCCGCACCGCGCTGATCAGCTCCTGCGGGCCCTCGTCCTTGAGCAGGAAGCCGGTGGCACCGGAACGCAGCGCGCGCGTCACGTTCCGCTCGTCGCCGAAGGTGGTGAGCATGACGACCTGCGGCCGGGGGTCCAGGGCCAGCAGCCGCTCGATGGTGGCGAGCCCGTCGAGCACCGGCATCCGGATGTCGACCAGGGCCACGTCGGGGCGGGTCTCGGCGGCGAGCCGCACGGCCTCCACGCCGTTCGCCGCCTCGCCGACCACCTCGATGCCCTCGGCATGACGCAGGATCAGCCGGACACCGTGCCGGATCAACTCCTCGTCGTCGGCGAGCAGGACCCGGACCGGGCGGTCCCGGCCGGGGACGAGCAGCTCGGGGGCGGGCAGGCCGGAAGCGGGCAGGTCGGTCATCGGGACTCCCACGCGGATGTGCGCGCCGCCATGGGCACGGTGAAGCGGTCGATCGTGGCCAGGGTGTCGCCACGGAAGCAGTACCTGACGATCCCGAGCCGGTCGGGCTCCGCCCCGGCGGACGGGCCGGGGCCTTCGGCCCCGACCGGCCCCGTCCCGTACAGACAGCTCGTCACGGACGCGGCCCGGGCCGGCTCCCGCCCCGTCGCCGCCGCCCGCACCGGCGCGCTGTCGTACACGGTCGCCTCCACGAGCCGGCGGGGCATCCCGATCGTCGGCACGGGCAGGCTGGTGTCGGGCTCCGGGAAGGCCTGGGAGACCAGCAGGAGGCTGCCCAGCATCAGCACGCCCACGCCCATCAGGCCGAGGAACCCGCCGAGGGCCCGCACGGCACGGCGGTGGACGGCGGCGGGTTCCTGCCCGGGGCGCGGCCCCACCGCCTCGGACCGCTCCGGCCGCGCCCCGCCCCGGCCCGGACTCGTGCCCCGGCCCGGCTCCGCCGGGAGGAAGGCGCTCACCGCGAACCCGCCGGCGGCCGTCGGGCCCGCCGCCAGCGTGCCGCCGAGCAGCCCCACGCGCTCCCGCAGCCCGGCGTGGCCGCGCCCCGAGCCCAGGCCCGTCCCCACCGCCGGGGCCGCCGGGGGCTCGTTGTGCACGAGCACCGCCACCCGGTCCTCGGTATGGGTCACCGCCACGGCGACCCGGGCCCCGGCGGCGTACCGGTGCACGTTGGTCAGCGACTCGCGCACCACCGGGTGCACCGCACGCCGCAGCTGGGCCGCGCGGCCGTCCAGGTCCGGTCCGTCCCAGCGGAGTTCGACGGGGATGCCACCGCTGCGCGACTCCGCCACCAGCGCCTCGACATCGGCCCGGGTGCCGGTCGTAGCGGTCAGCGCGGCGGTGCCGGTGTCCCGGTCCAGGGGGCCCAGGACGCCGAGGGCCTCGCGCAGCTCGCGCATCGCGTCCGCGACGGTCCGGCGCACCAGGGCCGCCTCGTCGCGCAGCTCGGGCGAGCGCTGCTGCAACGCCAGCTCCAGGCCGCCCGCGTGCAGCGAGATCAGGCTGAGCCGGTGCCCGATCAGGTCGTGCATCTCGGCGGCGATCCGGGACCGCTCCTGGATCCGGGCCTCGCTGTCCGCGAGCCGGCGGGCCGCCTCGGCGGCGGTGGCCCGCTCCCGCAGCGCCCGCACCAGCCGGTCCTCCTGCCCGCTCGAACTGCCGAGCAGTCCCGGCACCACCAGCGTGGTGACGGCCAGCACGGCGCCCGCCGCCAGTCCGAACGGATGGCTGCCGTACCCGGTCACCGGGGCGAGAACGCCGCAGACCAGCGTGGCGGTCGCGGCCGCGGCGAGCAGCACGGCACTGCGGCGCCGCGGGTCAGGCAGCCGCCTGGCCGTGCCGTACGCGACCACCGCGGCCGGCAGCCCGGCGGCGGGCAGCAGGCCGAGGACGGCGGAGACGGCCAGCAGACTCGCCGTGCGGGAGCGCCGGCGGAGCACCAGCAGGGCGAGCGCGAGGCCCGCGAGCAGCAACTGGACCCCTGCGGACGGTCCCCGGCCCCGCAGGATCGCCTGGGTGAGGAGCATCAGCAGCGCGCCGCCGGTCACCTCCGCCAGCACGCGCCACAGCCCCCGGCCCGGCCGGGTGGGGGCCGTGCGCGGATGACGGGGGTCGGGAGCCACCGGCCCATTCTCGGGGCCGGCGCCACGCCCACGGCCCCGGTCCCGGGCCGACGGCGCCGAGCTGCCCGAAAGCCCCGCCGCCTCGGCCCTTCCGGGCCACCCGTCGGCGGTTAGACCCGCTCCAGCGCCTGCCAGGGCTGCTCGGGCAGCTCCACCCGTACGGTGTCGCCCGGCGCCACCTCGCCGCCCTCGAGCACGACGCCCATCACCCCGGCCCGCCGTACGATCCGCCCCTCCGCGTCCCGCCCGACCACCTGCTTGAGCAGGCCCTGCTGGAAGGCGTCGATCTGCGGGCAGGGGTTCCGAAGACCGGTCACCTCCACCACCGCCTCCACCCCCAGGTGCAGCCGGGTGCCGCGGGGCAGGCCCAGCAGGTCCACCCCGGCCGTGGTCACGTTCTCGCCCAGCTCGCCCGGCCGGACGGTGAACCCGGCCGCCGCCAGCTCCGCGAACAGCTCCTGGTGGATCAGGTGCACCTGACGCAGGTTCGGCTGGGTCGGGTCCTGCGCGACCCGGGAGCGGTGCTGGACCGTCACCCCCAGGTGCGCGTCCCCCTCCACCCCGAGGCCGGCCAGCAGCCGTATCCGGCCCCGCTCCGCCTTGCTGAACTCGTGCGCCCCGCTGCGGCTGACCGCCGCCACCCGCCCGCTCAACAGCCCGACCGACCGCGCCAGCCCGTCACCGGCAGCGCGAACTTCGCCACCAGCCGGTCCGTGAACGGCGCCCGGTGCAGCCGGGCCAGGCGCACCGGCACCCGCCCCCGCCGCACCTCCACCCGCGCCCCGGCCGGCAGCTCCACCGACCGGCGCCCGTCGCACCACAGCACCCCGTGCTGGGTCTTCGGCTGCACCTCCACGGCCAGCACCGAGTGCGGCGAGGTCACCAGCGGCCGGGCGAACAGCGCGTGCGCGCTGATCGGCACCATCAGCAGCGCCTCCACCTCCGGCCACACCACCGGGCCACCGCCGGAGAACGCGTACGCGGTCGAGCCCGTCGGGGTGGAGAGCACCACCCCGTCGCAGCCGAAGTTGGAGACCGGGCGGCCGTCCACCTCGGTGACGACCTCCAGCATCCGCTCCCGCACGGCCTTCTCGACCGAGGCCTCGTTCAGCGCCCAGTCCTCGTGCACCACGTCGCCGTTGGTGCGCACCAGCACATCGAGGGTCATCCGGTCCTCGATCTCGTAATCGGCGTCGACCACCCGCTCGACCACCACCGCGAGGTCGTCCCGCTCGGCCTCCGCCAGGAAGCCGACCCGGCCCAGGTTGATGCCCAGCATCGGCAGCCCCGACTCGCGGGCCAGCTCGGCCCCGCGCAGCAGCGTGCCGTCACCCCCGGCGACCAGGATCAACTCGCAGCCGTCGGCGGCCCCGTGGCCGCCCGCCACCCGCTCCACCCCGTCCGGCAGATCCAGACCGACGGCCTCCGCGGCCAGCAGCCTGATCCTGATCCCCGCCTTGAGCAGCCCGTGCACCAGGCCCTCGACGCTGCGCAGCGCGGCCTCCCGACCGGTGTGCGCGATCAGGAAGACCGTACGTTCCTCGCTCATGCTGCCCTCTCCCTCACCCCGGCGCGGGCCCACCCTGTCCGGACGGTCGTACCCTATCGAGGGCCCTCGGCAACAGCCCGGTCCGCCTCCGCCGGGTCCAGCTGCGGGGCCCCCCGACGCAGCCACAGGAAGTACTCCACATTGCCCGACGGCCCCGGCAGCGGCGAGGCCGCCACGGCCACCACGCCGAACCCGAGCGCCCAGGCCTGGTCCGCGACCCGGCGCACCATCTCGGCCCGCAGCTCCGGGCTGCGCACCACCCCGCCGCTGCCGAGCCGCTCCTTGCCGATCTCGAACTGCGGCTTGACCATCATCACCAGGTCCGCGTCCTCGGCGCAGCAGCCCGCCAGCGCGGGCAGCACCAGGCCGAGCGAGATGAACGACAGGTCGCCGACCACCAGGCCGACCGGCTCGCCGCCGATCTGCTCCAGCGTCAGCTCCCGCACGTTCGTCCGGTCCATCACGACCACGCGCTCGTCGCTCTGCAGCGACCAGGCCAGCTGCCCGTAGCCGACGTCCACCGCCAGCACCTGCCGGGCGCCCGCCCGCAGCAGCACATCGGTGAACCCCCCGGTCGAGGCCCCGGCGTCCAGCGCCCGGCGACCCTCCACCACCAGCCCCTGCGGCACGAAGGCCGCGAACGCCCCGGCCAGCTTGTGCCCGCCGCGCGAGACGTAGTCCGGGTCGTTCTCGTCCTCGGCCACCACCACGGCCGCCGAGGTCTCCACCTGGGTCGCGGGCTTGGTCGCGGTCGTGCCGCCCACCGTCACCCGCCCGGCCGCGATCAGCTCGCTCGCGTGCTCCCGCGAACGGGCGAGCTTGCGGCGGACGAGCTCCGCGTCGAGTCGGCGTCGTGCCACTGCCACTGGTGCTTCAGCTCCTGCTGTCTGGATGTCTCCGGCGCTACCGGTCGAGCCCCGTCAAGGTCTCCACCAACCGCTGGTGTACATCTTCGTACACCGCGACGTGCTCCCCGGTCTCCACCCCGTCCAACTCGGCCAACCGCGCGAGCGCCGCGTCCACCTCCGGGTGCCCGGTCTCCACCACCGGCTCACTCATCCCCGGCCACCGCCTTCCGCGGCCGGGCGGTCTTCCTGGCCGGCGCCGCCTTCCTCGCGGCGGTCGTCTTCTTCGCCGCCGCGGTCTTCTTCACGGCGGTCGTCTTCACGGCGGCGGCCTTCTTCGCGGGAGCCGCCTTCTTCGCGGGAGCCGCCTTCTTCGCGGGAGCCGCCTTCTTCACCGGCACGGGCTCCGGCTCCTCCTCGAGCTCGGGCTCCGGTTCGCGGGCCTCGGCGGGCGCGGGCTCGGCCTCCCACCCGGCCTGGAACAGCCCCTCCGCACGCGGGCGCGGCTCGGGCTTCGCCACCGGCTCCTCGTCCACCTCCCGCAGCTTGCTCTCCAGGTAGCCCAGCACCACGCCGACCTTCACCACCTGGTCGCCGACCTTCTCGAACAGCCGCTCCGTCTCGCTCCGGGCCACCCCGACCGCCAGGTCCACCCCGGCCCGGCCCACCGTCAGCGCCTCACCGGCCAGCGTCTGCAGCGACTTCACCGTGGGCGGGAACGGCTCGGCCGCCACCCGCTCCACCACCTGCCCGGTGAGCTTCCCGACCTCCGTCACCAACTCGACGGCCACCGCCGTCACCCCGCGCACCGCATTGCGCAGCATCCGCCCGCCTCCTCCAGAACGACCCAACCGACATACCCCACTCTGACACCTCCCACCAGCCACAGCAGGGGCTACCGCCCCCGTTGGCGGTACGGTGGTCGCCGACCGGACGGGACGGGAGAGCACCGAAGATGGCCAGCACCGAGCAGTGCCGCGAGGCACTCGAGCAGCTCAGCCGCAACCTCGCGGGCTCGGGCGGCGACGTCCGCAAGGCCGCCACCCTCGACCGCTCCCTGAGCTGCCGCCTCCCCGACCTGGACCTCACCTTCACCGGCCGCCTCCAGGAAGGCACCCTCACCGACATCACCCAGACCCCCGGCCCGCCCCCCACCAAGGCGGAGATCCGCCTCACCATGACCTCCGACGACCTGGTCGCCCTGGTCTCCGGCCACCTCTCTTTCGCCCCAGCCTGGGCCACCGGCCGCGTGAAGCTCGAAGCAGGCCTCCGAGACCTGCTCCGCCTCAAGTCACTGCTCTAAGCTTGACTCTGTCGGGGATCTTGGACGATCGGGTTCAAGTGCCAAGAGTTCGCCAGGACTTCGGCCGGGGGATGTCGCGCTGGTCCAGGTAGGT
>NZ_JBEOWY010000031.1:0-95577 GCF_040296285.1 Kitasatospora sp. NPDC002227 | reverse complement strand
GCCTCCAGCCCGTTCCGCTCGCCGTCGATGATCCGCCGCTGCAGACGCTCCTCCAGCGGCAGCGCCGCCAGCTCCTGCGCCTTCGACTCCCGCGAAGAGGCCATCGAGACACCCTCGAACAACTGCAACAGCTTCTGCAGCGGGTCGTAACCCTCACTACGGCGGTCGTAGACCAGGTCCAGGGCGGCAGTGCGCTGCTCCTCCGGAATACGCGCCACCGGCAGGATCTTCGCGGCGTGCACGATCGCCGAATCGAGCCCGGCCTCGACGCACTCGTTCAGGAACACCGAGTTGAGCACCTGACGGGCGGCCGGGTTGAGACCGAAGGAGATGTTCGACAGACCCAGCGTGGTCTGCACGTCGGGGTGACGGCGCTTCAGCTCGCGGATCGCCTCGATGGTCTCGATGCCGTCCCGGCGGGACTCCTCCTGGCCGGTGGCCAGGGTGAAGGCCAGACAGTCGACCAGGATCGAGCCCTCGTCCACGCCGTAGTCCTGGGTGAGTTCGGCGATCAGGCGCTCGGCGATCTCCACCTTCTTCGCGGCGGTGCGCGCCTGGCCCTCCTCGTCGATGGTCAGCGCTATCAGACCCGCACCGTGCTCCCGCGCGAGCGAGGCGATCACCGCGAAGCGGGAGCCCGCCGCGTTGCCGTCCTCGTAGTTCACGGAGTTGAGCACCGCGCGCCCGCCCAGCGCCTCCAGGCCGGCCCGGAGCACCGGCGGCTCGGTGGAGTCGAGCACGATCGGCAGGGTGGAGGCCGTGGCGAGCCGCCCCGCGATCTCCTTCATGTCGGCCACACCGTCCCGGCCGACGTAGTCCACACACAGGTCCAGCAGGTGGGCGCCCTCACGGATCTGGTCCCGGGCGATCTCCACACAGGCCTGCCAGTCCCCCGCCAGCATCGACTCACGGAACTTCTTCGACCCGTTGGCGTTCGTCCGCTCACCGATCGCCAGGTACGACGTGTCCTGCCGGAAGGGCACCGACTGGTAGAGCGAGGCCGCCGACGGCTCCGGCCTCGGCGCGCGCGCCGTCACCGGAATACCACGCACGCGCTCGACCACGGCCTTCAGGTGCTCGGGGGTGGTGCCGCAACAGCCACCCACCAGGTTCAGGCCGTACTCCCGCACGAAAGTCTCGTGCGCATCGGCCAACTCCGAAGGCGAGAGCGGGTAGTGGGCGCCGTCCTTGCCCAGCACCGGCAGACCCGCGTTCGGCATGCACGACAGACCCACCCGCGCGTTCTTCGCCAGATAGCGCAGGTGCTCGCTCATCTCCGCCGGGCCGGTCGCACAGTTCAGCCCGATGAAGTCGACACCCAGCGGCTCCAGCGCCGTCAGCGCGGCGCCGATCTCGGAGCCCAGCAGCATCGTCCCGGTGGTCTCCACCGTCACCTGCACGAACACCGGCAGGTCCAGCCCGGCCTCCTCGACGGCGGCCTTGGCGCCGAGAACGGCCGCCTTGGTCTGCAGCAGGTCCTGGCTGGTCTCCACCAGCAGACCGTCCGCACCACCGGCGATCAGACCCGCCGCGTTCTGCCGGAACCCCTCCCGCACCGTCGCGTAGTCCACATGCCCCAGCGTCGGCAGCTTCGTCCCCGGCCCGATCGACCCCAGCACCCACCGCGGCCGCTCCGGCATCGCAAAAGCGTCGGCCGCCTCACGGGCGATCCGCGCACCCGCCTCCGACAGCTCGAACACCCGCTCCGGGATGTCGTACTCGCCCAGCGCCGCCCAGTTCGCCCCGAACGTATTGGTCTCGACGCAGTCCACACCCACCGAGAAGTACGCGTCATGCACCGACCGCACGATGTCCGGCCGGGTCACGTTCAGAATCTCGTTACAGCCCTCGAGCTGCTGGAAGTCCTCAAGCGTTGGGTCCTGCGCCTGCAGCATGGTGCCCATCGCACCGTCGGCCACCACCACCCGGGTGGCAAGCGCCTCGCGCAGCGAATCACCACGGCTCATCGGGCACCGCCCAGGTGCGCGGCCAGCTCGTCAGCGGCCTGCTCGCCGTAGGTCTCCCGGATCGAGTCCAGCAGCGCGTCCGTGTCCAGCTTGTCACCCTGCGGACCGACATGACGCAGCGTCAGGGCCGCCATCGCGCAGCCAAGTTGCGACGACCGGGTCATGTCGAGGCCCCAGGAGGTGCCCGCCAGGAAGCCGGCCCGGAACGAGTCGCCGAGGCCGGTCGGCTCGACCGGGTCGGTGACCGGGACGGCCGGGACGGTGACCGGCTCCTCGCCGGCCCGCTCGATCCGGATGCCCTCGGCGCCGAGGGTGGTGATCCAGGTGCCGACGCTCTCGAGCAGTTCGTCATGCGTACGGTCGGTGTGCTTGCAGAGCAGTGCGGCTTCGTACTCGTTGGTGAAGAGCACCCAGGCGCCGTCCACCAGGCGCAGCAGGTCGGCACCGTCGATCCGGGCGATCTGCTGGCCGGGGTCGGCGGCGAAGGGGCGGCCGAGCGCGCGGCACTCCTCGGTGTGGCGGACCATCGCGGTGGGGTCGTTGGGCGAGACCAGGACAAGGTCGAGACCACCCAACCGGGCTGCCGTCGGGGAGAGTTCGATCTCCCGGGCCTCCGCCATGGCGCCCGCGTAGAAGGAGGCGATCTGGTTGCGGTCGAGGTCGGTGGTGCACATGAAGCGGGCGGTCTGCCGGGTGCTGGAGACCCGCACGGAGGCGGTGTCCACACCCTCGCCGCGCAGCCAGCTGCCGTACTCGCCGAAGTCCGGGCCCACCGCGCCGACGAGCACCGGGGCGAGGCCGAGGCGGGCCAGCCCGAGCGCGATGTTGGCGGCCACCCCGCCGCGCCGTACCTCCAGGTCGTCGACCAGGAAGGAGAGCGAGACCGCAGCCAGTTGGTCGGGCATCAACTGCTCGGCGAACCGGCCGGGGAACGCCATGAGATGGTCGGTGGCGATCGACCCGGTGATGGCTATGCGCATGAGTCCTCGTCTCGGATCACGGGTGAAGAGGGCGGACAACTCGATGGTGGCGACGGGGGCACGCCAGGGGGCGCGAGGCACGCGGCCGGGCAGCACGCTGCCCACTGGCCGCCCGGGTGCCCCACGCCCCCGGAATGACCGAACCGACCGACCGGGCCGTCAGCCCGCGACGGCCGCCTGGCGGAGCTTGTCCGCGCGGTCGGTGCGCTCCCAGGTGAAGTCCGGGAGCTCGCGGCCGAAGTGGCCGTACGCCGAGGTCTGCGAGTAGATCGGCCGCAGCAGGTCGAGGTCGCGGACGATGGCGGCCGGGCGGAGGTCGAAGACCTCGAGGACGGCCTTCTGGATGTCCAGGACCGGCACGGTCTCCGTGCCGAAGGTCTCCACGAACAGGCCGACCGGGGCGGCCTTGCCGATCGCGTACGCGACCTGCACCTCGGCACGGCGCGCGAGCCCGGCGGCCACGATGTTCTTGGCGACCCAGCGCATCGCGTACGCGGCCGAACGGTCCACCTTGGACGGGTCCTTGCCCGAGAAGGCGCCGCCGCCGTGGCGGGCCATGCCGCCGTAGGTGTCGACGATGATCTTGCGGCCGGTCAGACCGGCGTCGCCCATCGGGCCGCCGACCTCGAAGCGGCCGGTCGGGTTGACCAGCAGCCGGTAGCCCTCGGTGTCGATCTCCAGCGCGTCGACGATCGGCCGGACCACGAACTGCTCGACGTCGGGCGCGAGCAGGGTGTCCAGGTCGATGTCGGCGGCGTGCTGGGTGGAGACCACCACGGTGTCGAGGCGGACGGCCCGGTCGCCGTCGTACTCGATGGTGACCTGGGTCTTGCCGTCCGGGCGCAGGTACGGCATGGTGCCGTCCTTGCGGACCTGGGTCAGGCGCTGGGAGAGGCGGTGCGCCAGGGTGATCGGCAGCGGCATCAGCTCGGGGGTGTCGTCGCAGGCGTAGCCGAACATCAGGCCCTGGTCGCCGGCGCCCTGCTTGTCCAGGTCGTCCTCGGTGCCGTCCACCCTGGTCTCGATCGCGGTGTCCACGCCCTGGGCGATGTCGGGCGACTGCGCGCCGATGGAGACCGAGACGCCGCAGGAGGCGCCGTCGAAGCCCTTCTGCGAGGCGTCGTAGCCGATCTCCAGGATCGTGTCGCGGACGAGCTGCGCGATCGGGGCGTAGGCGGAGGTGGTGACCTCACCGGCGATGTGCACCTGGCCGGTGGTGATCAGGGTCTCCACGGCGACCCGGGAGGTCGGGTCCTCGCGGAGCAGCGCGTCGAGGATCGCGTCACTGATCTGGTCGGCGATCTTGTCGGGGTGGCCCTCGGTGACCGACTCCGAGGTGAACAGGCGGCGAGACATGTGTGTGCGGGCCCTTCGATGGGGGTCGGTGGGAGGGGGCTGCCGCCCGCCCGGGGCGGGCGGCAGCCGCGTGCGGGTGGTCAGCTCGCGACGGCGACCAGGTAGCGCGCCTCGATGCTGGACAGGCTGCGCAGGTCGTCGACCTCGAGGGTGTCCATGTCGATCGGGCTGCCGCTGACCTGCTCCAGCATGAAGACGAACTCGACGAACGAGAGCGAGTCGATCAGGCGGTTCTCGATCAGGTCGAGGTCCGGCGCGATGTCGTCACGCTCGGGGTGGCGGCTCAGCAGCCAGGCCTTGACCTGCTCCAGCTGGTCACTCATGAGATTTCTCCTAGGGTGGGGTGGGACACGGTTAAGTGAAGTGCTCTGGCGGTTCAGTCGAAGAGCACCGGGGCAGCGACCGCGACGGCGTAGTCGACGTCGTGGCTGATGCTGACGCTGACGCTCTCGATGCCGGCCATGTCGGCGAACACGGCCGCGGCACCCGACAGTTCGACGGTGGGCCAGCCGCCCGGCCCGCGGCGGATCTCGATGTCCAGCCAGGGCATCGGACGGCCGGTGACGCGCAGGGTCTTGAACGCGGCTTCCTTGGCGGCGATCCGGCCGCACACGGTGAGCAGGTGGAGCCCGGTGTCGATCCGGCAGTCGGAGAGCTCACGCGGGGTGAGCATCCGGCCGAGGAAGGGTTCGCCGTGCTCCTCGATGATCCGTCGTACGCGCTGTGCGGAGACGATGTCCATGCCGAGGTTCGCCCAGCTGGGGGCCGGGGCGCGGTCAGGGACGGTTCCGGTCTCCATTCAGACCGCCGCCCCGGCCCGCAGCACGGCCTCGGTGGCGGCCTCCCAGCTGCCGTGCCGACGGGTGAGCGCGGAGAGCCAGCGCTCGAGTCCGAAGGCCACGCAGCTGGTGAAGACCGGCTCGCCGGTCTCGGCCAGGGTGATGTCGCAGCGCTCGCCGAAGAAGTTCCGGTGCACGTTGACGGAGGCGATCGCCAGGTCCTCGTACAGGAACTCGTGCTTGACCGGCGAGAGTTGCTGCAGCAGGAGACGCGCTCCGCCCCGGTCGTAGAACGGGTCGGTGGCAGCCTCCTTGCGCAGCGGCAGGTCCACTGCCTCGGCGAAGGCGGCGATCCGCTCGGTGGAGCCGCGCAGGTGCTCCTCGACGTGCTCGCGCGAGCCGAGGGCGACGATCTCGCGCATGTGGAACCCGAGCAGACGGCGCAGGTTCTCGTAGTGCGTCTCCTTGCGGAAGCACCGGCCGACCACCGTCACCAGGGTGTCCCCGGCCAACCGGCTGCCCGCGTGGTGCAGATAGATGCCGTAGCAGGCGGCGGAGGGCAGCCCGAGGGCGGCGGGCTCCAGGGCGGCCTGCGGGAAGGCCGCCCGCTCCTCGTCGAACGGCGCGCTCTCGCGGGCGGCGAGGTCGAGCGGCGCGGCGAGGATCGCCTGGTGCGGGAAGTTGTCGTAGTAGTCGAGCTTCTTCAGGTCGGCGGCGGGCAGCACCGGCGGCATGGTCATCGACAGCGCGCCGGCCCGGGTGCCCCAGCCGGCGAAGGTGTCGTCCAGCAGCCGCAGCAGGCTGGTCGCCTCGGGGCCCAGCGCGGACAGGCCGTTGCGCTCGATGGTGGTCTCTATCGTGCTGTTCTGGATCTTGCTCTGGGTGGAGCTCATGGTCACCTCGTGGACAGTACGTCAGACCGGGAGGACGTCGTCGGTGAAGATGCCCGACTTGAGGAAGAAAGCCAGCGGCTTTCGGATCACCTTGCGCTCGGCGGCGCGGCGGCCCTCCGCGGCGATCAGCGTCTCGCGCACCTTCAGCGGGTCGGACAGGCCGGCGTCGCGGTAGACGTGCGGGTTGTAGAAGGAGTACAGGCTGAAGACCACGTACCGCTTGAGGTACTGCTCCACCTCGCGCACCCGCTCGGCGCTGACGGCGGCCTTCATCCGGGTGTGCAGGTGGGAGACCAGTTCGCGGCCGAAGGCGATGTGCCGGGACTCGTCCTCGTGGTGGATCCGGTTGACCTGGCGGATCGTCTCGCAGAGCGAAGTGTCCTGGGCCATCTTGGTGTTGTAGTAGTCCACCATCTCCTCGAAGAAGAGGATCCGGGCGAACACCAGGAAGTTCTCCACCTCGATCTCGTGCTGGTCCGAGCCCGGGATCTTCAGCGCGGGCGGGCCGGCGTAGAGCTTCTGCCCGTAGCGCTTGCAGAACTCGGCGAAGAACCACATGTGCTCGTTCTCCTCACCGATGAAGTGGTGGAAGAAGTCCGAGGGCACGTCGAAGGCGGGGGTCTGGACGCGGCCGACCACCTCGATCAGCAGCTCTCGGATGCCGTGCACGTTGAGGCTGTAGAAGTTGATGCTCTCCCACTTGGACAGCGCCTTCAGCGTCTTCTCGTCGTAGGCGTCGAACAGCGGGGTGCCGTGCACCGAGAGCAGCTCGGGGCTCATCCACCACTGGTCGTCCTCGAGCGAGTCGGCCCAGACGAAGCGCTGGTAGGGGTTGTAGTAGTCGTCGATCGACTTCTGGGTGAGGCGGTCGAGCAACTCGCGGAAGCGGTCGTTCACTTCGAGTGTGGCCGTGGCCATCGGATCCTCCGGAGGATAAGCGGTCGAGGGATGGGGCCGGTCAGGGGCGGGCCTCGAACACGGCGCTGACGGCCGAGTCGGTGGCGCGGCGCCAGCGGGTGAAGCCGGCCTTCTCGGCGATCGCGCGCAGCGCCGGCTCGCCGGAGTGGTTGCCGAGCGCGTACGGGCCCTCCTGGGCCGCGGCGACCGGCAGGCACATCACGGCGGACAGGCCCATGAAGAGCCGCCCGGCCGGGGTGGTGTTGTCCTCGACCGCCTCGTGGGCGTTCGGCTCGACGATCATCCAGGTGCCGTTGGGCGCGAGCGCCCGGAGCACCTCGCGGGCGGCGGTCTCGGGGTCACCGAGGTCGTGCACCACGTTGAAGAAGGTGATCAGGTCGTAGTTCTCGCCCGGGTAGCCCTCGGCGGGGGCGACCTCGAAGGTCACCCGGTCGGCCATCCCGGCCTCCTCGGCGTTCCTGCGGGCCTGCGAGATCGCCTCCTCGGAGTAGTCGTACCCGTGGACGGTGGCGTTCGGGAAGGCCTCGGCGATCATGAGGGTCGCGTAGCCGGGGCCGCAGCCGATGTCGGCGACCTTGCCGCCCTCGGCGAGCAGCTCGGCCATGCCCTCCAGGGCGGGGATCCACTTGGAGACCAGGTTGGCGCGGTAGCCGGGCACGAAGTAGGCGCCCATGCCCGCGTCCAGGCTGGCGTGGTGGTCGGCCCAGCCGACGCCGCCGCCCTTGCGGTAGGCCCCGACCAGCAGGTCCTCGGTGGCGTAGAGCGCCTTGAGGGCGGTGAAGAAGGCGGGGGCGTAGGTCTGGCTGTCCTCGTCGCCGAGCACGGCGGCCTGAGTGTCGGTCAGCCAGTAGGTGCCGGTGGCCGGGTCGTGCTTGACGTAGTCGGCGCTGACCTGGGCGTGCAGCCACTCGCGGGCGTACATCGGCTGGATGTCGGCGAGCTCGGCGAACTGCGCGACGGTGACCCGGCCCGCGCCCGTGAGCGCCTTGTACAGGCCCAGGCGCTCGCCGATCGCGACGGTCAGGCCGCGCACGGCCGCACCGGCGTCGGTGATGACGCGCTGGTGGAAGTCGGTGACGGTCTCGCTCATGGTGGTCTCTCCGGGAGGCTCAGGACTGGGGGACGTCGAGGGTGAAGAGGAAGGAGCGCGGCACCCGCGGCACCTCGCGCGGCACCACCTGGAACGGCCAGCGGCCGAACTCGGCGCCCTCCTCGCCGGGCTGCTTCACCTCGCGCACGTCCCAGCCGCACTCGGCGAGGAACTGCTCGGGCTCGTCGGTGCCGAACAGCCAGGCCGAGTCGTCCTCCTTGAGCGCGTTGAGGAACGGCCGCGCCAGCGGGTTCTGCAGCGAGGCCCGGCTGGCCACGTCGCCGAGCAGCACGCTGCCCCGGGCGGTGCGCTCGCACACGGTGGCGAGCAGGCGGCGCACGGCGTCCTCGGGGAGGAAGAAGAACAGGCCCTCGACCACCCAGAGGGTGGGCACCTCGGCCTGCCAGCCGGCCTCGACCAGCGAGCCGATCCACTCCCCGGCCAGGTCCACCGCGACCGGGGTGCGGGTGACCCCGGCGGGCAGCTCGGCGCCCTCCAGCAGCTCGGCCTTGGCGGCCAGCAGGGCCGGGCGGTCCAGCTCGAAGACGCTGACGCCCTCCGGCCAGGTCAGCCGGAACGGGCGGGTGTCCATCCCGGCGGCCACGAAGACCACCTGCCGCAGGCCCTGCCCGGTGACGGCCTCGGCGATCGCACGGTCCAGGTACGTGGTGCGCACCGCCAGGAACTCGACCGTGCCGGCCCCGGCGTAGCGCTCCAGCAGCTCGAAGCCGATCCCGGCGGCCACGGTGCGGGCGTACGGGTCGACGAACAGCGGGCTCTCCCGCTCGGATTCCAGGGCTCGCGCGGCGGCGGTCCACTGGGCGGTACGGGATACGGCTTCCACGGGAGGCCCCTTCGTCTCGGGTGACTTGGCGTCAGGTGTTGGCGGTGGTGGTACGGGGGTTACGGGTGACACGGGTCGAGCGACCGGCCGAAGCTGCGGCTCTCGCGCCGGACGAAGATGCTGTGCAGGATCATGCTGAAGACGACGGTGCCGTCCTCGCGCTCCAGCTGGCAGCGCGGCTTGACGATGCCGGTGTCCGGGCTGCCGAAGGAGCGGGTGGCGCCCAGGACGTGCACCTTGGCGCGCAGCACCTCCCCGGCCCGGACAGGCTGGTGGTAGCGGATCTCGTCCACCCCGGGGGATCCGGCGCAGGCGCTGTCGGCCAGCAGCTCGTCCACGTACTTGCGCATGAACATCGCCGAGGTCTGCCAGCCGCTGGCGATCAGCGAGCCGTAGGCGGAGGCCGCGGCCAGCTCGGGGTCCACGTGGAAGGGCTGCGGGTCCCAGCGGGTGCCGAAGTCGATGATCTCCTGCTCGGTGAGCGAGACCGTGCCCAGGTCGTGGACGTCTCCCGCCTTGAAGTCCTCGAAGTACAGCATGTGCTTGCCCCTTGTCTGCGGTGGACGCACGCGGAGTCGAGTGGGGTGGGGCCTGAAGGCCTCATTCAACATATGGTTGGCTCGTTTATTTGGTCAAGCCAAAACTAGTGCGGGCCGATACTGTGTCAGAGCTGCACCTCAGGAGCACTCCGACCCCTTCAGCGCCTGGTCGAAATCGGCCCAGAGGTCGTCCGGGTGCTCCACCCCGACCGCCACCCGGACGGTGCCCGCGCCGATCCCGGCCGCCGCCAACTCGGCCTCCCCGAGCTCGCGGTGGGAGGTACTGGCCGGGTGCGTCACCAAGGTCTCCACCCCGCCGAGCGAGAGCGCCAGCGAGGCGAGGCGCACCCCCTCGACGAAGCGGCGGCCCGCCTCCCGGCCGCCGGCCAGGTCGAAGGCGAGCACCCCGCCGTAGCCGTCGAGCAGCTTGGCGGCCACCTGGTGGCTCGGGTGGGTGGGCAGCCCCGGCCAGTGGACGGCCGAAACCGCCGGGTGCGCCGCCAGGTTCGCGGCCAGGTGGGCCGCCCCGGCGCAGTGCTGGCGCATCCGCAGCGGCAGGGTCTGCATCCCGCGCAGGGTCAGCCAGGCGGCGAACGGGTCGGCGGTGGAGCCGAGTTCGACCGCGCGTCCCCAGACCGACCGGTGCAGCGCGGCGTCGGCGAAGACCACCGCGCCGCCGATCACGTCCGAGTGGCCGCCCAGGTACTTGGTGGTGGAGTGCACCACGATGTCCGCGCCGTGCTCCAGCGGGCGGCAGAGCAGCGGCGAGGCCAGCGAGTTGTCCACCACCCCGGTCAGCCCGGCCGCCCGGCCGGCGGCCAGCAGCGCGGGCAGGTCGCTCACCTGGGTCATCGGGTTGGCGATGGTCTCCAGGTAGAGCAGGCGCGAGCTGGGCCGCAGCGCCTCGGCGACCTCGGCCGCGCGCTCGCCGTCGATGTAGCTCACCTCGATGCCGAACCGGGCCGCGAGGTCGCCCAGGATCGAGAAGGTGCCGCCGTACAGGCAGCGTTGGGCGATCACGTGGTCACCCGGGCGCAGCAGCGAGAGCAGCACGGCGCTGATCGCGCCCATCCCGGAGGAGGTGGCCATCGCGGCGGCGCCGCCCTCCAGGTCGGCCAGCGCCGTCTCCAGCGCCCTGGTGGTCGGATTGCCCCGGCGGGTGTAGACGAAGGCGCCCTCCGGCCCGGCCATCGCCTCGGCGATCGCCTCGGCACTGTCGAAGGCGAAGCCGGAGGTCTGGTAGAGCGGCGGGCTGAGCGGGCGGCCGCCCGCGAGCGGCGGTACGGCGGGGTGCACGGCCCGGGTCTGCGGGTGGAGTTCGACCCTGGCGGCGGGCGGAGCGGAGTCGGTGGTCATGCTCGCCAGGATGCTCCGGGCGGCCGGGGTGGTCGGCCCATGACAGCAAGCTTCGTCAGGTCCATGCGCTCTGGGCGGTGCTGACCAGCCATGATCCGCCGATCTCGTCAGATACCGTACCCCCCTGAGGTATCTGACGGGGTCGGCTCGGACCGGCCCCGCGCCTTCCCCGCCGCCCGACGCACCGTCTACGATGAGGTCCCGAGCGAGGGAGGCACGGTGGGGGGAGCGAAGGTGCGGCGACTGGGAGAGCTCGAAGCCGAGATCATGGACCGCCTGTGGAGCTGGGGCCGGCCGGCCACCGTCCGCGAGGTGGTCGACGACCTCAACCGCAAGCGCCCGCTCGCGTACACCACCGTCATGACGGTGGCCGACATCCTCTTCCACAAGGGCCTGCTGCGCCGGGAGAAGGAGCGCCGCGCCTGGGTCTACGAGCCCACCCGCAGCCGAGAGTCCTACACCGCCGCCCTGATGGCCGACGCGCTCGGCGTCAGCGTGGACCGCTCCAGCGCGCTGGCCCACTTCGTCGAGCGGATCTCGCCCGACGAGCAGGAGGCGCTGCGCCAGGCCCTGCGCTCGCTCACCCCCGGCGAGCTCACCCCCGGCGAGCAGGGGTGATCGGTTCCCTCGCCCTCGCCGGCTACGCGGCGCTGATCGGGTGCGCGGTGCCCGGCCGGCTGGCCCGCGCCCGCTGGGTGCAGCGCGCGCCCCGGACGGCCGTGGTGCTCTGGCAGGCGCTGATGGTCTCCTTCGTGGTCTCGCTCGCCCTCGCCTGGTACCACCTGCCGGCCTCCGGCCGGCACCTGCACGGGCTGCTCGGCGGCGCCGCCGAGTGGTTCGACCACGCGGACGACGGCCCTGCCCCGCACGGCGCCGAGGGGCCCGGCGTGCTGGTGCCGATCGCGCTCACCGCGCTCTGGCCGGCCGCCTGGTTCGCCGGTGTGAGCCTGCAGGCGCACCGGCGCCGGCGGCGGCACGCCGAACTGCTCGACCTGGTCGGGCGGCCCGCGCCCGAACTGCGGGCTGTGGTGCTCGACCACGAGGTGCCCGCCGCGTACTGCCTGCCCGGCCGGCGGCCGCGGGTCGTGCTCACCAGCGGCGCCGTCCAGGGCCTCACCAGCGCGCAGCTGCAGGCCGTCCTGGCCCACGAGCGCGCCCACCTGACCGGCCACCACCACCTGGCCACCGCCGCCGCCGAGGGCTTCGCCCGGGCCTTCCCCCGCCTGCCGCTCTCCCGGGCGGCCCGGGAGAGCACGGCGGAGCTGCTCGAGATGATCTGCGACGACCGGGCCCTGCGCAGCAGTTCGCCGCGGGCGCTGGCCGACGCCATGTGCGAGGTGGCCGCGGGCGGCGTCCCCCGCGCCGCCTTCGCCGCGGGCAGCGCGGCCGTCCTGACCCGCCTGCGCCGCCTGCTGCACCCCTCGGCCCCGCTCCACCCCGCCCTGCGCTGCGGCATCCTCCTGCTCGGCCTGGCCGCCGCCGCCCTCCCCTACTTCATGACCTGCGGCCCCGTCGTCGGCTGAACCCGCCCTGCCCCGGAGGCCGTCCGCGCGAGTGAGCGCGGGCGGCCTCTCCGCGTTCCCGTCGAGGTTCACACTTACCCTAGGGGGGTATGGTACTGTCGCGACAGCGGGTCGGCCGCGAACAGCCCTTGTGGGGCTGGGTAATTCTGGCTTCGAGGGAGCAGCAGATGTCCGAGAACCTTCTGATCGAGAGCTCCGGGTCGACCGGGTCCTGCTGCGGCTCCTGCGGCACCACCCCGGCCGCCGAGGAGGTCGCGGGCGGCGCGGTGCGCGAGGTCTACCTCGTCACCGGCATGACCTGCGGCCACTGCGTGAGCTCGGTGACCGCCGAGGTGAGCAAGATCAGCGGCGTCACCAAGGTCGCCGTCGACCTCGCCACCGGCCGGGTCACCGTCGACAGCGAGCAGCCGCTGGTCAAGGCCGAGGTCGCCGCCGCGGTCGACGAGGCGGGCTACGAGCTCACCGGTCCCGCCTCCGCCTGAGGCGGGTCAATGAACTCGGCCGGGACGGGAGAGTCCCCCCGTTACTCCCCCGTCCCGGCCGACACCCCAGCGGCCCACCGAACGGATCGCGGAGGAGGAGCGATGGCCATCACTGAGCAGGTGGCCGACGCCCCGGCCGCCCGGCGGCGGGCCCTGGCCCAGGCCCTCGGTCTGGCCACCGTCCCGGCCATCGCCCTGGGTCTGGGCCGCTTCGCCTACGCGCTGCTGCTGCCCGCGATGCGCGCCGAACTGCACTGGTCGCTGGCCACCGCAGGCGCCCTGAGCACCGCCAACGCCGTCGGCTACCTGCTCGGCGCGCTCACCGCGCCGCTGCTCACCGGCCGCCTGGGCGAGCGCACCGCCCTGCTGCTCGGCCTCGGTCTCACCATCGCCTCGCTCGCCGCCACCGCGGCCGGCGGGGCGGTGCCGTACCTGCTCGCCGTGCGGCTGGCCGCCGGCCTCGGCGGCGCGGTCGCCCTGGTGGCCGGCGGCTCCCTCACCGCCCGGCTGGGCACCGGCGCACCCCCGGGCCGGGCCACCCTGCTGCTGAGCGTCTACTTCGCGGGCGGCGGCCTCGGCATCCTGGTCTCCGGCCTGGCCGTCCCCCTGGTGCTGCACGGCACGCACTGGCGCACCGCCTGGCTGGTGCTGGCCGCTCTCGCCCTGCTCGCCGCCCCCGCCTGCCTGCCCGGCGCGTCCGCCTGCCGCGGCCGCACCCCGCCGGTCGGCTCGCTGCGCTGGCCGGCCCGCGAGCTGGCCGCCCTGCTCGGCGGTTACGCCCTGTACGGCGCCGGGTACATCGCGTACATGACCTTCATCGTGGCCTACCTGCGCCAGGGCGGGGTGGCCCAGGCGGGGGTGACGGCCTTCTGGGTGCTGCTCGGGGCGGCGGCCGTGGTCGGCGCGCTCGGCTGGAGCCCGGTCCTTGCCCGCCTCGGCGGCGGGCGCGGGGCCGCGCTGCTGATCGGCGTCACCGCGCTCGGGGCCGCGCTGCCGCTGGCCGGGCGGGGGTGGCCGGTCACCGCGCTCTCGGCCCTGCTGTTCGGCACGGCCTTCCTGTCCGTGGTCACCGCCGTCACCGCGAGCGCCCGCGATCACCTGCCCTCCCGGCACTGGACGGCCGCCATCGCCGGGCTCACCACGGCCTTCGCGCTCGGCCAGAGCCTCGGGCCGGTGCTGGCCGGGGCGCTCTCCGACGGGCCGGGCGGCACGGCCGCCGGGCTCGGCATCGGCGCCGCCCTGCTCGCACTGGGCGCGCTCACCGCGCTGGCCCAGCCGGGCCGCGCTCCTCGGATACCACCCCCGGGTACAGTAGGCTGAGGCTCGGGACACACCTGCGAGGCGAGACGAAGGAGTGGAGAGGGCCATGGCCGCCAGCAACGCCAACAGCGTCAGCTACACCAGCAACAAGGACGACGTCCTCAAGCGCCTGCGCCGGATCGAGGGTCAGATCCGCGGCCTCCAGCGGATGGTCGAGAGCGACACCTACTGCATCGACATCCTCACCCAGGTCTCCGCCAGCACCCGCGCCCTGCAGTCCTTCGCGCTCCAGCTCCTCGAGGAGCACCTCGCGCACTGCGTCAGCCGGGCCGTCGCCGAGGGCGGCGACGAGGCCAACCTGAAGCTCAAGGAAGCCAACGACGCGATCGCCCGACTCGTCCGCTCCTGACTGCCTCCGCCGTGCCTTGACGGCTTCCCCGCGCGCCTGCGACACACCGGGCGGCGGGACCGATAGCTTCCGGTAGGTCCGTGTCCACCGCCGCACCGAGGAGGCCCCCGTGCCCGTCGACCCGACCGACCCCGAGACGTTCGAAGACGACGACCTCACCACGGCCGACATGGAGGCCCCCGAGGCCGACGCCGCCGAGCAGCACGCCGACCTCGCACCCCACCGGGACGAACCCCTCACCGACATCGACCCGGCTTCGGCCAACGAAGCCGACCGCGCCGAGCAGGCCCGGGTGATCGAACTCGACGAGGACGACTACCGCTGACCTCGCCTTCGCTAGGGCCTGTCCGGCCGATCACGTCGGATAGCGGGCGTCGTTGGGGTGCGTGCATCGGCGGCGCCGACGAAGGAGTCCATGCGGAGCATCGGCGACTGAGGAGAAGCCGTCGAGGTGCGTGCCCCGGCGGCGACCGCCCGGCGTGATCGGCCGGACAGGCCCTAGGCTGGCGGGATGACTTCGGAACTCCCGCCCGGCGGCATCCCGATCACCGAAGCCGAGGCCGACGCCCGCTGGGCGCACGCCTGGAGCCCGGCCCAGGCCGCCGAGCGGCTGGCGGGCCTCACCGCGCCCTGGTACGTCGCGGGTGGCTGGGCCATCGACCTCTTCACCGGCGGGCCCGTCCGCCCGCACGGCGATCTCGAACTCGCCGTGCCCGCCGCCGACTTCCCCGAACTACGGGCGCGCTTCCCCGAGTTCCCCTTCGACGTCATCGCCTCCGGCCACCTCTGGCCCGCCGCCGGGCCCGAGCTCTACGAGCAGACCCACCAGACCTGGCTGCGCGACCCTGCCACGGACCACTTCCTGCTCGACGTCTTCCGCGAACCGCACGACGGCCCGGTCTGGATCTGCCGCCGTGACCCGTCGATCCGCCGCCCGTACGAGTCGGTGATCCGCCGCACGGGCGACGGAATCCCCTATCTGGCACCGGAGTTGGCCCTGCTCTTCAAGGCCAAGTACGTCCGCCCCAAGGACCAGCGGGACTTCGAGGCCGCCCTCCCGCTGCTCGACGCGGCCCAGCGCGGCGCCCTGGCCGAGCTCCTCGAGCAGGTCCACCCCGGCCACGCCTGGCTGGCTCAGCTCTGACCGGCCAGCGCCGCCCGCAGGTTGTACTCCACGATCCCCAGCATGAACTCCCGGTCCGGGAAGCCGCCGTCGAGCAGTCGCAGTGGGCCGGCCACCAGCGAGAGCCGCATCGCGAGCTCGTAGAACGCCAGGCGGTCCGGGTCCAGCCCCTCGGCCGCCAAGTCCCCGTAGTGCTCGTCGAAGCGGATCCGCAGGAAGACGTGCTCCCACTCGACGTCGAAGTGCATCAGCCCCTCGATGTCGATCAGCACCGGCCGCCCGGCGGCGTCCACCAGCACATGGTCGGGCCCGAGTTCACCGTGCACCAGACCGAACTCCGAACGGGGCCGGACGGCCCGCGCCAGCCGGTGCAGCCGGTCTGCCAGCTCCCCCTCGGCCTCGGCGATCCGCCCGTCCCGGCCGGCCGCCTCGGCGAGGTCGGCCAGCGCCCGGCGCAGCACCAGCCGCTCGCAGCTCTCCGCTGTCCCATGCCCGATCCGGCCGGGCCTGGGCGCGGTGTCGGCCGCCATCAGCCGCAGCGCGCCGCGCAGTTGCTCCAGCACCGGGCGGGCGGCCGCCGGGTCGCGCCCGAGCAGTGCCTCCAGGCTCTCGCCGGGCACGTCCTCGACGATCGCCAGTTCGGCCTGGGGCAGGAACCGCCCGGCGTCGTCGGCCAGCAGCAACTCCGGTGTCCGGACGCCGAGTCCGGTCAGCCTCCGGTTGGCCGCCGCGAACAGGCCGAGACCGCTCGCGTGCCCCAGCGGGCCGGCGTCCTCCACCGGCGCCTCGGGCCAGAAGTCCTCCTCCCGGTTCCAGACGTACGCGACCACCGCACGCCCGTCACCCAGCCCGAGCCGGTACACCCCCTTCTTGCTCCCGCCCCGCAGCCGGTCGATCTCCGTCAGCTCTGCGCCACCGCAGGCCGCTTCCACCGCCGCCGCGAGCCCCGCCCGCAGCGCCTCGCGGTACTCGGCCTCAGGCATGCCGGAGCACCGCGTCCGCCAGCTTGCCCGACTCGAACACCGCGATCGCCACCCGGAGTTCGGGGGTGAGCGCACCCCAGACCTCCGCCAGCAGCTCCTCCTTGCCGCGCACCGTGACCGCCACCTCGTGGTACGGCTCGGCGGTGGCGACCGTCTCCCCGTCCGACCGGTAGGTCGTCATCAGCACCGCATCCCCCGGCGCCAGCTCCCCCACCCGCAGCGTCAGCACGTCCGTGCTCTCCCGCCCGCCCCGGCTGCGGCGGGCCGCCCCGAACCACGCCTCCCCGCTCTCTCGATCGGCCACCACGGTGATCCGCGGCGTGAAGATCGGCGGGTCCGGCTCGTACTCCAGCCCCTGCAGCGCAGGCCCGGGCTCCGCCCCGCCCCGCAGCCGCTCCGCCACCACGGCGACCTGCTCCCCGTTCCCGTAGGTCAGCCACCGCCCCTCCTGCCGCGCGGCCGCATAGTGCCGCAGCGGGTCGTGCGCCGTCGTGTCCGTCGGCGAGACCACCAGCTCGCCGCCCCCCAGCCGCAGCCCCCGGGCCCGCGAGGCCGCACTGCGCCCGGTCAGGAAGTACACCCCGTACACCCCGCCGTCCAGCCCCCGCCCCCAGAGCACCCCACGCCCCGGATACCGGTTCCCCGCCAACACCTCGCGTACCGACTCCACCGAACCGCCTCCCCGTCGTGATCACTGCCGCCCCCCATTCAACCGCATGCCGGAGCCGCCTCACGGGATGCTAGGTTGAACGCGTTCAAATAGGGCGACGGTCGGGGGCAGCCATGAAGGAGACAGCGCGGGTCGGCACGACCTGGCACGCCACACTGGCAGCAGGCGCCCTCTGCGCGCTCCTGACCTCCTGCGGACTCTGGACCGGCAGCTCGCCGCCACCGCGCGGCTGCGCGGAGGACGCGCTGCGACAGATCACCCAACGGGAGGAGATCACCCTCCCTCCCGGGCTGCCCATCGCCTACTGCAGGAACGGCGACGACAACGAACCGGACGGATCGTTCATCTCGTTCTCCGCCTCCCCAGAGACCGTCCAGGAGTTCCTCCGGACGAACGAGATCGTGACCTCGGCCAGCACGATCGGCCTGCAGCGAGACGTGGCGGAGAGCCAGGACTGGGCCATCGCCAATCCTCCGTACTTCACCGACGGCATCGAGGGGGCGTCAGGGATCCTGCCGATCGGCGGTCGCTCGTTCCAACTCACGCTCGACAGACGCGACCACGCGACGTACACCGTCTACCTGTTCGCCCATCTCGAATGACCTGGCCGCTACCGCCGTCCTAGGATCGGCGGCATGGCTCTCTACCCTCCGACCGAAGCGTTCGACACCGGGTACCTCGAGACCGGCGACGGCAACCGCATCTACTACGAGCAGCAGGGCAACCCCGAGGGCAAGGCGGCCGTGTACCTGCACGGCGGCCCGGGCGGGGGCACCAACTTCCGGCCCACCAAGGCGTGGGACCCGGCGTACTACCGGCTGGTCCGCTTCGACCAGCGCAACTGCGGCCGCAGCACCCCGCACGCCAGTGACCCGGCGGCGGACATGAGCCTGAACACCACGCAGCACCTGATCGACGACATGGAGCGGCTGCGCGAGCACCTCGGCATCGACAAGTGGCTGGTCAACGGCGCCTCCTGGGGTGTGACGCTGGCGCTGGCCTATGCGCAGCAGCACCCCGAGCGGGTCAGCGAGATCATCGTGCAGGCCGTGATGACGACCGGCCGTGGCGAACTCGACTGGCTCTACCGGGGTGCGGGGCGCTTCCACCCCGAGGCCTGGGACCGGTTCCGCGACGGCGTACCCGAGGAGGACCGGGACGGCGACCTGCTCGCCGCGTACGCGCGGCTGATGGAGCACCCGGACCGCGCCGTCCGGGCGAAGGCCGCCGCCGACTGGCTGGCCTGGGAGGACGCGGTGATCACCGGCGAGCCCAACAACTCGCCCGGGATGTACAGCAATCGGGAGGTCGATGAGCAGATCGCCTTCGTCCGGATCTGCTCCCACATCTTCAGCCACGGCGCCTGGCTCGCCGAGGACCAGCTCGTCCGCGACGCCCCGAAACTGGCCGGCATCCCGGGCGTCATCGCGACCGGCCGCCACGACATGGGCTGCCCGCCGCAGACGGCCTGGGAGCTGGCGAAGAACTGGCCGGGCGCCCGGCTGCACATCTCGGAGGACTCCGGCCACATCGGCAGCCCGACCATGGTCCAGTTCGTCCACGACGCCATCGAGGAGTTCAAGACCCGCTGACCGCCGGAGCGGGCGCGGAAACGGTGTGGCGAACCGGCCCCGGAAAGGACGGAGAGCCCGGGAGCGTAGCCAGCTCCCGGGCCCCACTTTGCCGCCCACTTGCACACACCGGCACGTTTAAGGGCCGCGGATCATTCTGAAGTCGACGCGTTCTACCTTTGAACTACCGTGCCACGGAGCGGCACAGGCAGGACTTGAACCCGCATTCGTCGACAATCGTCCGCGCCCGGTCGATCCGGTGTTCGGCGGCGAATGCTGAGACTTGAGCGAGAGTCTGAGTTTGAAGGGGTCTGCCTCTGCCGGACTTGGGCTACCCCGGCGAGTGGTGCCGGAGGGGAGGATTCGAACCTCCACTGTGACCCCTGGTCAGCTTCAACGTCAGTGTCAGCTTTTCCGTGCTCCCACCCGGCTCCCCGGGTGGGCGTTCAGGGGGCTACCGGAACAGGTAGCCGAAGACGGCGTCACCCACCCGCTGGTCGGTGACCTCCACCGCGTTGGCCTCCTCGCGGGCGTACTTGACCGCCTGCTGGAGCCTCTCCACCCGTTCGGCCAGCTCGTTGACCCGGCGGGCCGGCAGCGCGCCGGAGAACTTCACAGTGGTCCAGTACCCGACCGGGACGTCCTCGTAGTAGACCTCGACCTGGGCCGGGTGCTTCTCGGTCGCCTCGGCCTTGACGTGGTTGCGGGGCACCTTCTTGGTCCGGATGGTACGTACCGGCTCGGTCTTCCAGGAGTCGGTCGACGGGTCGAGCTGCCAGGACTCGGAGGCGTCCAGGACGGGGAGCTTCTTCACGAAGGTGAACAGGTCGGTGAGCTGCTTCTCGAGGAAGAGCAGGTAGGGCACCGGCACCTGGGCGAGCAGCACCTGGCCGTCCACCACCACGTCCGCCCGGGCGCCGATGTTGGCCCAGTCCTTGGTGGCGGTCACGTCGAACAGCCGGGTGAGGGTGCCCGCGGTGGACCGCAGCACGTCCTCGGCCTTCAGCTGCACCCTGGTCGACTCGGGCGGCAGTTGCTCGCCCTCCTCGTCCTTGGGCTGGTACGTCCGGGAGATGCCGGCCAGCAACGCGGGCTTCTGCACGTCCTGGTGAGCCTGCGTGAGCTCCTGGAAGGACTTGGACTTGACGCCCTTTTCAACGGCGATGATCTGGTTCAGCTTTGCCACGTCGAGGACGCTAACAGCACCGCCGCCGCGGCGGAACCGAATTATCCGCGGCACCGCGCAACGGCCCTGGGAGAGCAGCACGGTACGGGCAAGTCAACGCGGCTTCCGCCTGGTTCTCGCCACCGCGCGCGTGATACCCCGGAAGGACATCCGTTCGTAGTCGATCCCCGCGCAGGAGCCACGCCGTGAACGATCCCGTCTGGCACGTCGACCACCGCTGCACCAACTGCGACGCCGCCAGGCAGCTCGCGCCGGGCCTGATCGCCGAGGTGGACGGCCGCTCGGCCGTCGTCCGCCAGCCGCGCACCGAAGCGGAGCAGGACGCCCTGCGGGCAGCCGCGTTCAGCTGCCCCACCCGCTCGGTCCGGTACGGCGGGCGCGGGCCCGGTGCCGCGCTCGACCCATTCCCGCTGCGCCTGACCGAGCACGTGCACCTGTGCGGCCACAACTCGCCGCACACCGCCGGGGCCAACTCCTACCTGCTGCGCCGCCCGGGCGGGACTCTGATGATGGTCGACACCCCGCGCTTCAGCGCCGCCCTCGCAGCACGGTACGCCGCGCTCGGGCCGGTCACCGACGTACTGCTCACCCACCGGGACCACGCCGCGCACGGCCGCGCCTACGCCGACCGGTTCGGCGCCCGGCTGTGGATCCACGAGCGCGACCTGGCCGCCGCCCCGGACGCCGACCAGGTGCTCCGCGGCACCGACCCGGCCCCGGTCGCCGAGGGTGTCACCGCCTACCCGCTGCCCGGCCACACCGAGGGCAGCGTCCTCTACCTCGCCGACGACACCTACTGCTTCAGCGGCGACAGCTTCTACTGGTCCCGCGCCGCCGGGGACTTGGCGGTCGCCGAGTCGGTCACCTGGTACTCCGTCACCGAGCTGGCCGCCTCCCTGGCCCGCACCGCACCGCGGCTGCGGTTCAGCTGGCTGCTCCCCGGCCACGGCGACCGCCGCCGGCTGCCCGCCGCCGAGTTCACCCGCCGCCTGCGCGCCCTGGCCGCCCGCACCGCCGAACTGCAGCCCCGCCCGGTCGACTTCACCGGCCTGCGCTGGTGAGCGCCGGGCGGCCGGTCACCGCTTGGGCGGCTCCGGGGGCGGGGCGGGGTTGCCGGTGGGCGGGGGTGGGTTGCGGGGGCCCGGGGGCGGGGGCGGGGCGCCGCCGATGCCCGAATCGGTGCCGCTGGGCTCGCGCTGCGGGAGGACGAGGTGCGGGTCGAGGTCGACCGGGCCGGTGACGAACGGCGGGGCGCTCGGGTGGCTCCCCCGGCTGGGGCCCCGGGAGCCGCGGCGACCGCCCGGCCAGCTCGGCCCCTTCGCTCCTGGTGGTGGCATCTTGCTCATGGGCCTGCCCTTTCTTCCCGCTGCCACCAGCATCGCACGTCACTCCTCCACGGCACCGCCGATCGCCCGGAGATGGTCCCGGAAGCTGTGCCCGGGGTTGCGGTCGCGCTCGGCGAGGTAGGCGTCGAAGTGGAGCTGGGAGCGCAGCGCGTACCCGGCCCGGATCTGGGCGGCCTGGCGGCGCTCGGTGTCCCGGATCGTCTCGGCGAGGCCGAACAGTGCCTCGGCCTCGCCGGCCGGGAGGAAGATCACGCCGTCCTCGTCGGCCAGCACCACGTCCGCCCGGCTCACCGTCCAGTCGCCGACCCGGGCGGAGCCGAGCGCCTCGGCCGGGCGCGGGTCGAGCCGCAGCGGGCCGTTGGGGATGGCGCCGAGGCTGAACAGCGGCAGGCCGATCGCCCGGCAGTCGGCCGTGTCGCGGTGCAGGCCCCAGACCACCAGACCGGCCAGGCCGGCCGCCTTCGCCTCGAGCACCACCAAGTCCCCGACGCAGGACTCGTCCACCCGGCCGCCGTTGTCCACCACCAGCACGTCCCCCGGCTCGCCGAGCGTGAACGCCTCCAGGAAGACGTCCACGCTGCCGGCGTGCCGCGCGGGCAGGACCCGCCCGGCCAGCCGGCTGCCCGGCAGCACGGCGCTCAGCTCCACGCACCGCACGGGCACCTTCGCCCGCACGCACGCATCGGCCAGGTGCGCGGTGGTCAGCGCGGCGAACCGCCGCCGCAGTGCCTGCGAGTCCAAGGGAGTCCGCTCTCTTCGGTGGGTACGGATACGCACCGGAGCGTATCGAGAACGGGCCCGCCCGCGGGGAGAGTTACCTCAGGCCGCGCAGCCGCACCGCGACCGCGGCCGAGCCCGCCACGGCCACCGCCCCCAGCACCCAGAACAGCGGCAGCCAGGACTGGACCGAGCCCAGGGTCAGGTGCAGCCGCACGACGGCGATCATGACCAGCGCGAACGGGACGGTGGTGCCGAGGACGCTGGCGCGCGCGTAGCCGAACCGCACGAGCAGCGGGAGCTGGATCGCGATGTTGACGCCGAACAGCGCCCAGGACAGCGTGAGCGGGGTCGCCAGCGAGGCCGGGTCGAGGGCCTGTCCCTGGAGCTGCGCGAGCAGCACCGCCACCGCCGCGCCCGCCGTGACCAGGGCGAGGAAGCTCGCCAGGGCCCAGGCGTAGTAGGCGAGGACCACGGCGCGGCGGGGCACCGGCAGCACGGCGTGGAGCACGTCCAGGCCCGCCTTGTCGGCGATCACGAAGGGGTGCACCGCCAGCATCGGCGCGAGCAGCAGGGCGAGCGCCGGGACCAGCCCGGCGGGGGTGCGGGCGAGCACCAGGACGATCAGGCCGAACACCATCAGGCCCTGAGCCCGGTACGGCGCGACGGTGCGCAGGTGCAGCACGGCGACGCGGGCGACGGCGCTCATACGGCCACCTCCCGGCGGCCGGGCCGGGCCGGGGACGCTCCGATGTGCACGGCGATCTCCTCGAGGGTGGGCGGCTCGACCAGGACTGCCCGGCCGAGCAGCTCGGCCTCCTCGGTGCGGACCAGCGCCGCCACCCCCGCCGGGGTGCGCCGGGGGCCGATCAGCTCGATGCCGACCAGGTCCGTCAGCTCCTCGGGCCCGGCGCGCACGATGCGGTAGGAGGCGAGGACCTCGTCCTTGGGGCCGGTGTGCACGACCCGGCCGCCGTGCATCAGCGTCAGGTAGTCGCCGATCCGGTCGAGGTCGGCGGTGATGTGGGTGGAGAACAGCACACTGTGGCCCTCGTCGAGCAGGAAGTCCCCCAGGATGCCGACGAGTTCGTCCCGGGCGACCGGGTCGAGCCCGCTGGTCGGCTCGTCCAGGACGAGCAGCCGGGCGCCGTGCGAGAGGGCGACGGCGATCATCAGCTTCATCGCCATGCCCCGGGAGAGGTCCTTGACCTTGGCCCGCGGGTCGAGCCCGAAGCCGTCGAGCAGCTCCCGGTACCGGGCGGCGTCCCAACGGTCGTAGAACGGGCGCAGCGTCCGCTCGACCTCGGCGAGGCGCCAGTCGCCGACCAGGTACCCCCGGTCGAGCACCACGCCGACGTCCTGGCGCAGCGCGACCGGGCCCGGCACCGGGTGGCCGAGCAGTTCGATCTCGCCGCTGTCGACACCGCGCATGCCGAGCAGGCTGCGGATGGTCGTGGTCTTCCCCGCGCCGTTGGCGCCGATCAGACCCATCACGTACCCGGCGGGGAGCTCGAAGCTCACCTCGCGCAGGGCGAATCCCTGACTGACGGTCGAGTTGACGCCCCGGAGGGCAAACGCAAGCATGGACGGCTCCCCCTGATCAACAGTGCTCGGTCTGCAGCAGCCCGTCGAGGAGCTCGATCAGCTCCTCACGGCCGAGACCGGCCCGCCGGGCGGCGTCCAGCGCCGTCTGCAGACCGTCCTCGACCTGGCGGAGCAGCTGCTCACGCACCAGCGCCGAGTCCAGCGGGAGGACGTACGCGCCCTTGCCGGGGACGGTGGCGATGAAGCCACCGGCCGCCAGCTCGGTGTAGGCGCGGGTGGTGGTGATGATGCTGATCCGCAGATCGCGCGCCAGGGCACGGACGGAGGGCAGCGCGCTGCCCTCCGCGAGCTCTCCCGACAGGACGGCCAGGGCGACCTGGTCCTTGATCTGCTGGTAGAGCGGCACCCCGGAGCTGTTCGACAACACCACGCGCACGACGAATCCCCGTCTCTCTCGACTGTGCATATCCACTATAGACAGTCAGGACGGAGATGACACCTCCTCAGGTCGGTTACCGCAGCAGGTTGTCCAGGAACGGGTTGCCGAAGACGCGGGCCGGGTCGTAACGGTCGAGGGTGGCCACCGCCTCGGCCCAGCCGGGGCCGCCGCCCGCCGTGAGGCTGGCCGGGATCGCGCGGCCGAGCACGTCGGGGTCGGCCCAGGCGGCGGTCTGGGTGTAGGCCCAGCCCTTGGACCACTCGACCCGCAGGCCCGCCCGGGTGCCGTCGAAGGTGGCGAACAGGTACTGCTCGATCTCCCGACAGAAACCCTGCAGTCCGGGGGTGGAGGGGAGGGTGAGGATGTCGAGCCAGACCGCGGTGTCCCACTCCGGCCGGTCGGCGCGTGGGCGCAGCGCGGAGAGCAGGGCAGGCTGGGCGCCCGGGACCCCGACCACCGCCGGATCGTCCAGCCCGGTGACGCGGATCTCCACCGCTCCGTTCATCGGGTACTGCCCGCGGGCCTGGTAGCCGGCGAGCAACTGCTGGTAGAAGGCGGTGAACTGGGAGACGGCCCACTGCACATCGGCCCGGCGGCAGTGGATCGCGTACCCGTTGGCGGTGACCCGCAGGGTGGTCGGTCGGACGTACTGGAGCAGGTGCCGTGAGGCCTCGCCCCAGAGGTCGGAACGCAGGCCGCCGGCCAGCAGGTGGGTGAGCGCGTCCCCGCTGAGCAGGCTGCGCAGCAGGCCGGGGGCGAGCAGCAGATCGGTCAAGTCCCCGGTGAGGCCGATCTTGGTGACCAGGAACTGGAGCTGGCCGAAGAGCGGGGCCAGCCCCCAGGAGCCGCCGACCAGTTGGCCGGCCAGCTCGGCGACGGGCTGCGGGATGTTGTCGGAGAAAGGGTAGTTGTAGGGCGCCGTGACCTCGTGCGAGAACAGCGGCTTGCTGGGCGAGAGCTCCCAGGTCTTGAGCCAGGGGTAGTCGGTGAAGGCGTACCAGATCGCCTCCGCCCGGCCGGTGCGGGCGACGAAGTCGGCGAAGGTCCGCCCGCCGGAGGCGGCGGCGCTGCCGGGCGCGGCGAACAGCTCGCTCGCCGGGACGTCCACCCGGCTGAGGCAGCGCAGGCTCCGGTCCGGGCCGGTCTGCAGCACCACCTCGGTCAGGAAGGCGCGGCCGAGGTGCACCAGGAAGGCGGCGCTGTCGGCCTCGGTGCGGTCGAAGGTGCGCAGCACGTACCGCCCGGCGGCGGCGTCGTGCACCACGGCGGTGAGGGAGAGCACCTGGTTGCTCAGGCTGCCGTAGCCCTGGCCGGGCGGCGGCGCCTCGCCCTGGGCCGGGACGGCCGTGCCGTGCCCGCCGATGGCCAGCGCGCCGCCGACCGTGAGGTCGCCCGGGGCCGGGCAGGCGACCACGCCGAGGCCCTGCCCCGCCAGGTAGGCGAGCAGGCTCTCCATCGAGGCGCCGGTCTGGACCCGGACGGCGGTGGCACCGGCCATGCTCATGGCAGTGAGCGAGCGGGTGGTGTCGACCAGGAGCACCTTGGTGTCGCCGGTGGTGCCCGCCGCCACCGTGAGCGGGGCCCAGCCGTGCCGCTGGCCCTGCGCGCGCAGCCGCCAGCCGCTCGCGGCCGCCCAGTCGGCGAGGTCGGCCACCTGCTGCGGGCTGCTCGGGGCGCAGACCCAGAGCGGATCCGTCCGCACCTCGCCCGCCCAGTTCTCGTACACCTGCTGGTAGGGCGCCAGCCCGCCCGGCAGGGCGGGCGCCACCCCGACCGCCTGCGCGCTGTCGGCCCCGACGGTGCCGCGCAGCAGCCAGGCCGCTCCACCGGCCGCCGCCGAAGCCGCCAACAGCCGCCGCCTGCTCAACCCCTGCCCGGTCATGCCCCACCCCTGATCTGCCGCACCGTCAGTTCCAGGGCAGACGCTAGGACAACGAACTGATCGAGCGGAAGTCGAATTGATCGAGATCACTCGAACGAGTGGTCAGGACTGTCCGGTCTGGGCGAGCAACTCCCTGACCAGCCGCACCACCTGGTCCGAATCCGCCTCGGCCAGGGCGGGGAAGGCACCGCTGCTGCGGCCCATCAGGACGCCGGCGAAGGCCGCCACCACGAGCTCGGCGCGCAGTTGGGCATCGGGCCGGCCCTCCTCGTCGTACTGGTCGCGCAGGGGGGCGACCAGGCGCGAGTGGAGCTGCTCGGTGGCGGCGGACTGGACGGCCGGGTCCTGGTAGGGGGTGGCCGCGACCCGGAAGGCCGGGCCGGGGCCGCGCTCGTCGACGCGGTCGATCAGGAGGCGCACGCGCTCCTCATCCAGCAGGCCCGCCGGGCGCGAGTCGCCGAACTCGGCGTTGAGGACGGCGATGTACAGCTGGGTCTTGCCGCCGAAGTAGCGGGCGATCAGGGTCGGGTCGACCCCGGCGAGTTCGCCGATCTCACGGGTGGTGGCGCGGTCGTAGCCGCGGTGGGTGAAGAGCTCCCGGGCGGCCTGGAAGAGCAGTTCACGGCTGCGGGCGGCGTCCCGGCGGCGGGCCGGCTTGGCATCGGGCTGGTCGGTCACCGCCCCACCGTACGCCCCGCCGGGCCCCCGCCCGGAACCGCGCCCGGAGCGCCCCGGCCCCCGGCCTGGACCGTCCCGGGCGCGGCAAGCGGACCGTCCCGGGCGCGGCAAGCGGTCAGGAATCGAGAAGCGGATCAGGAATCGAGAAGTCCCGGCCCGGGGCCCGCCCTAGGCTGGACGGCATGGACCTCACCATTCACACCACCGTGCTCCCCCACGACGACCCGGACGCCTCGCTCGCCTTCTACCGCGACGTGCTCGGCTTCGAAGTCCGCACCGACGTCGGCCAGGGCCGGATGCGCTGGATCACCGTCGGCCCGGCCGGCCAGCCCGGCACGTCCATCCTGCTCGCGCCCCCGGCCGCCGACCCCGGTATCACCGAGAACGAGCGCCGCACCATCGCAGAGATGATGGCCAAGGGCACCTACGGCTGGATCCTGCTGGCCACCCCGGACCTCGACGGCGTCTTCGACAAGGTGCAGGCCACCGACGCCGAGGTGGTCCAGGAGCCGACCGAGCAGCCGTACGGCGTCCGCGACTGCGCCTTCCGCGACCCGGCGGGCAACCTGGTCCGCATCCAGCAGCTGCGCGGCTAGGGCGGACCCCGGATGTGCCACCCCGCCTGGGACCAGGCCCGCGCCGAGGCGCAGCACCTCGGCGACCTCGCCCGGCTGCGCCGGGTCCGCGACCGGATCGACCGTGAGTACACCGAGCCGCTGAACGTCGAGGAGCTCGCGCGCGGCGTGCACATGTCGGCCGGGCACCTCAGCCGTCAGTTCAAGCTGGCCTACGGCGAGGCACCGTACTCGTACCTGATGACCCGTCGGATCGAGCGGGCCACGGCCCTGCTGCGGCGAGGCGACCTCAGTGTCACCGAGGTCTGCTTCGCCGTCGGCTGCTCCTCGCTGGGCACCTTCAGCACCCGCTTCACCGAGCTGATCGGCATGCCGCCGAGCGAGTACCAGCGCCGGACGGCCGGGGCCGAGGCGGGGCTGCCGTCCTGCGTCGAGAAGCAGGTGACCAGACCGGTCAGGAATCAAGAAGCCCCGCCCACCGGGCCGCACCTACCGTCATTGTCATGACGAACACCACTGCGATCGCCGCTCTGACCGCCCTCGACTCCGTCACCCTGGAGGTGGCGGACGTCGAGGCGGCCCACCGCTTCTACAGCGCCGCCTTCGGCCTCGACGACCGGCTGCGGCTGCGCGCCACGGACACGCCGAGCACCGGCTTCCGCGGCTTCACCCTCTCGCTCACCGTCGCCCGGCCGGGCAACGTGGACGCCTACTTCGCCGCCGCGGTCGCCGCGGGGGCCACCGTGCTCAAGCCGGCCGGCAAGTCCCTCTGGGGCTACGGCGGCAGCCTCCAGGCTCCGGACGGCACGATCTGGAAGATCGCCACCTCGGCGAAGAAGGACTCCGGCCCGGCCGTCCGGGAGTTCGAGGAGTTCGTCCTGCTGATCGGGGTCGCCGACGTGACCGCGACCAAGAAGTTCTACGTCGAGCGCGGCCTCACCGTGGCGAAGAGCTTCGGCAAGATGTACGTCGAGTTCGCCGCCGAGGGCGGCCGGGTCAAGCTCGGGCTCTACCGGCGCAAGGCGCTGGCCAAGGACGCGGGCGTCCCGGCCGAGGGCGGCGGCTCGCACCGACTGGTGATCGGCGGCGCCCCCGCCGCCTTCACCGACCCGGACGGCTTCGCGTGGGCACCGGCGCTGTGACCACCGGGGCCGGCACGGCGGGAGCCGGGGCGGCGGCGGACCGCCCCGGCAGCACCACCGCGATCACGGCGGCCAGCGCCGACACCGCGCAGCCGATCCAGGCCGCCGCCGGATAGCCCGACCCGCTCGGCAGCACCGCCCCGGCCGGGGTGTGCGCCTGCAGCACGGCGGCGCTCAGCGCGCTGCCGGTGGAGTAGCCGATGTACCGCAGCACCTGGTTGAAACTGATCGCACTGCCGGTCTCGGCGGCCGGCACCGCCCCGACGATCAGGCCGGGCATCACCGCGAAGGTGCAGCCGACCCCCAGCCCGGCGACGGCCATGACCACGAACAGCTCCCACAGCGCGCCGCGCGCGGTGGCGAAGGCCAGCAGCGAGGCCAGGCAGACCAGACAGCCCAGCGGCAGCACGGCCGAGGCCGGCATCCGCCGGGCCAGCAGCGGCAGCACCTTGCTGGCCAGCACGCTTGCGGCCGAGAACGGCAGCAGCACCAGGCCGGTGACCACCACCGAGGTGCCGAAGCCGTACCCCGCGCCGGCCGGCGTCTGGACGAAGCGGGTGACCAGCGCGATCAGCAGGTACATCCCCACCCCGGCGACCAGGCCGGTCACATTGGCGGTGAGCACGGTGCGGTGCCGCACCAGGCGCAGGTCCACCAGCGGGTGCTCGGTGCGCAGCTCGTGCCAGGTCCACCAGGCCAGCAGCACCAGCGAGCCGGCGGCCAGGGCGAGCAGCTTCGCCGAACCCCAGCCCCAGCTCTCGCCCTCGGTGAGCACCAGCAGCAGCCCGGCCAGGGCGGCGCCGAGCAGCAGTGCGCCCAGGGCGTCGAGCGGCTGCGGCGCGCGGTCCCTGGTGGACGGCAGCACCAGGGCGGCGGCGACGAAGGCGACCGCCGCGATCAGCGCGGCGAACCAGAAACCGGCCGAGACCCCGAAGGTCTCGGTGATCACCCCGGTGAGCGGGTAGCCGAGGCCGACCCCGGCGACGGTGGTGATGGAGAGCAGCGCGACGGCGGAGCGGGAGCGGTCGGCGGGCAGGCTGTCGCGGGCGGTGGCGATGGCCAGCGGGGTCAGCCCGAGACCGAAGCCCTGCATGCCGCGGCCGGCCACGAACCAGCTGAAGCCTAGCGGGAGCGCGGCGAGCACGCTGCCGGCCAGCACCACGGCCGAGCCGGTCAGCACCACCGCGCGGCGCCGGGGGCCGTCGCCGAGCCGCCCCATGGTGGGGGTGGCCACGGCGCCGATCAGCAGGGTGATGGTGAGCGACCACTGCGCGCTCGCGGGCGAGACATGGTCGCGGGCGGCGATGGTCGGCACCAGCGGCGCGCCGAGACTGCTGATCACGGCGACCACCAGCCCCAGGAACACCAGTACCGGCACCAGGGCCCGCTCCCGCGGGCCTGCCCGACCGTCCATCGTCCACTCCTTGCGCAGAGTCTTGTCATCGTGTGATGTCTTCACTTGATGACAAGACTAACCGCGCCCACCCGCGGCAGGGAACAGCGGGCAGACGAAAGGGCCGGACCCGCGCGGGCGGGCAGACGCGTCCCCTCGTGCGTGTCTGTCCGTCGGCGTGGGCCCGGCCCTGGTCCGGGTGGTGCTGGGGCGGTACTGGAGTGGCGCTACTGCAGGCAGGCGGTGGTGCGGTAGGTCAGGTGCACCACTCCGGTGCGGAAGGTGGTGAAGTCCACCAGGTCCAGCTCGTAGCGGGAGGCGTCGGCCTCGTCGAAGAGCCGCCGGCCCTTCCCGACCACGACCGGGTGCACCATCAGCGACAGCTCGTCCAGCAGGCCCTGCGCGAGCAGCCAGCGCACCAGCGTGACGCTGCCGGTCACCGAGATGTCCCCGCCCGGCTGCCCCTTCAGCTCCGCGATCCGCCCGGCCAGGCCCTCGCCGCCGAGCAGGGTGGAGTTCTGCCAGTCGGCGGCGGGCAGGGTGTTGGACACCACGTACTTGGGCGTGCCGTTGATCCGGTCCGCGAACGGCACCTCGCTGCCCTGGTGGGCCCAGTGCGCCGCGAACTCCTCGTAGGTGGAGCGGCCGAGCAGCATGGTGTCCGCCGCGCAGATCTGCGCGCCGAGCGCCCTGCCCAGCTCGTCATTCAGGTACGGGAAGTGCCAGCGCTCCGGAGACTCCACCACCCCGTCGAGCGAGACGAACAACCCGGCGGTGAGCTTCTTCACGGATCTTCCCCCGTCCTCCCCGGTCGGCCGGGACCAGCTTCGGCCACCCCCGTCAGCTGGAACAACGCGGTTCTCTGGAACAATCGGTCACTCCGACTGAACGATGACCTGACAAGGTGACGGCGCGGAGGGTGACATGGTGGAGCGGCACGAGGTCGAGGTCTTCCTGACCCTCGCCGAGGAGCTGCACTTCGGGCGGACGGCGGAGCGGCTGCTGGTCTCCCGGGCCCACGTCAGCCAGACCCTGCAGAAGCTCGAACGCCGGATCGGCGCCCCGCTCTTCCTCCGCACCAGCCGCAGCGTCGGCCTCACCTCCCTCGGCCGGCAGCTCGCCGACGACCTCGCGCCGCACCACCGGGCGATGGCGGACGCCGTGGAGCGCGCCGTCGCCACCGCGCGCGGCATCAGCGGCACGCTGCGGGTCGGCTTCGTCGGCGCCCTGTGGGGGCAGCTGTTCGGCGCGGCGGCGGACGCCTTCCAGGCCGCCCGGCCGGAGTGCACGATCGAGCTGCGCGAGGTGCCGTTCGGGGTCGGGCAGGAGCCGCTGCGCACCGGCGAGATCCAACTGAGCAACGTGAGCTTCCCGTTCGACGCGGCCGACATGTCCACCGGCGAACCGCTGGTCAGCGAGGGCCGCGTGCTGGCCGTCGCGGCCACCCACCCCTTCGCCGCCCGCGCGAACGTCACGCCGGAGGACTTCGGCGACATCACCATGCTCACCACCCCGACCCTCTCCGAACGCTGGTCCAAGGCCCGCGCCCCGCGCACCACCCCGAGCGGCCGCCCGATCGCCCAGGGGCCGCCCGCCACCTCGATGCAGGAGCTGCTCGCCCTGGTCGCCGCCGGCAAGGGCGCCTTCCCGGTGGGCGCCCAGATGAACCGCTTCTACCTGCGCCCCGACATCGCCTACGTGCCCATCCACGACACTCCCCCGCTCACCTGGGGTCTGGTCTGGCGCACCGGCACCGAGACGCCCCTGCTGCGCGACTTCAGCCGCACGGTCGCGGCACTCGCCCCCACCGTGGCCTGACTTCTCGTCATTTCCCCGAACCGGTTGACGCTTTGACGGCCGGACGGCTTTGATGATCACCGTCGGTATCGGCGCGACCACAGCCGTGGCGCACGGGAGGGGATTTCGATGGGCATACGACGGGCGATCGCGGCGGTCGGCGCGGCGGTGGCGGTCCTGGCGGGCACGGTCGCGACCGGCGCCGCCCCCGCCTCGGCACTCGGCCAGGTACGGATCACCGCCACCGTGACGGACCAGTGCTCGGCCGCCTTCTACCAGGGCGACAAGCGCCTGGGGCCCGAGCAGCTGCCCAGCACCGGCCCGGTCGGCCGCGAGCTGTGGGGTTACCGGCGCACCGGCTCGCTCGACCAGCAGCAGTTCCTGGCCACCTACTACGACGCCACGGCCGGCTCCTGGAAGTACCCGCCGCAGAACGGCTACCTGCTCACCCCGAACGGGACGCCGATCGAGCTCGAGCAGACCCTGCTCCCCGGCCAGCGGATCGACCGCTTCGGCAGCGAGTACGGCGCCTTCCTGGCTCCCGAGGGCCTGCCCTACGCCAACCGCTCGATCCCGCCGCAGAGCCTGGACGGCACGCCCGCCGAAGGCTGCAACTACCACGACTACCAGGTGCTCAAGCCCTTCACCGTGGACGCCGGCCCGATCGCCCCCTGGTTCGGCCAGCCCGGCTACGGCTGGCAGTACCAGCTGGACGCCACACTGCTGCCCGGCGGGCCGGACCGGCTGAACGTGCTCTGGCTGGTCGACAACGGGTACCTGGCCCGAATCTCCTGAGGCCGGCTCACTTTCGGGCGGGCACGGGTCTATCCGCGCCCGCCCGGCGCTCCCGATAATGCCCATGCCGGAGTTGCGGAGGACGGGAGTGCGGCATGGGTGCGACAGGCTCGACTCGCTCGGTTGGAAGCCCGGTCGGGCGCCGGACGCTGCTGCGGTCGGCCCTCGCGGCCGGCGGGGCGGCCCTGCTCGGCTCGGTGCCGGTCTCGGCGCGGGCGGCCGCCGTGCCCGGTGGCGCGGACTGGATGGCGGCGCTCGGTGACGGCGCCTCGCTGGCCCGGCTGACCGTGCCCGGCACCCACGACACCTGCTCGCTCTACGGCGGGGCGCTGGTGCAGACCCAGACGCTCTCGGTGCCGGACCAACTCACCGCCGGGGTACGGTTCCTGGACATCCGCTGCCGGGCGTACAACGGGGTCTTCGCGATCCACCACAGCCAGTTCTTCCAGAACATCTTCTTCGGCGACGTGCTCAACCAGTGCCGGTCCTTCCTCGCGGCGCACCCCGGCGAGACGGTGCTGATGCGGGTCAAGCAGGAGTACTCCAGCGTCTCCGACCAGGACTTCGGCGCACTCTTCGCGGGGTACGCGAGCCGCTGGCCGGGGCTGCTGTGGACGGAGGACCGGGTGCCCGCGCTCGGCGAAGTACGCGGCCGGGTCGTGGTGCTGGCCGACAACGGCGGGGTGCCGGGCCTGCGGTGGGGCGGCGGCCGCACCGACATCGAGGACGACTACGACATCGGGACGATCTTCGACTTCAACTCCCGCAAGTGGCCCGAGATCTCCGCCCACCTCGACGCCGCCCGCGCCGCCGGCGACCCCCAGCGCCTCTTCCTCACCTTCACCTCCTCCTCCGGCTGGGGCCTCTGGCCCCGCCAGGCCGCCGACACGGCGGCCCCCCGCCTGACCGGCTACCTCGCCGCCCTCGACCACAGCGCCCGCCCGGCGCTCGGCACCGTCCCGATGGACTACGTCACCGCCGCCTCCGTTCGCCCCCTCTACGCCCTCAACTTCGGCGGCTGAGCGAAGATCAGGCACGGAGTACACCCCTGGACCGAGGAGTCCGCATGGCACAGCAGTTCGGCGACTACCAGCTGGAGATCTACCTGGGCGGGCTGGCCGGGGTCACCCCGGCGATGCCGATGAGCTTCGCGGAGCTGGAGCGGCGGGCCGAGGCCGCGATGGCGCCGGGGGTGTGGTCGTACGTGGCCGGGGGTGCGGGGGACGAGCACACGCAGCGGGCCAATGTCACGGCGTTCGAGCAGTGGGGGCTGCTGCCCCGGATGATGGCGGGGGCGGCCGAGCGGGACCTGTCGGCGGAGCTGTTCGGCCGGCGGCTGGCCTCGCCGCTGTTCCTGGCGCCCGTCGGAGTCCTGGGGATCTGTGCGCAGGACGGGCACGGGGACTTGGCCACCGCGCGGGCGGCGGCCCGCACCGGGGTGCCGATGGTCGCCTCGACGCTGTCGGCCGACCCGCTGGAGGAGGTGGCCAAGGAGCTCGGCGGGACGCCCGGCTTCTTCCAGCTCTACACCCCGAACGACCGGGCACTGGCCGAGAGCCTGGTGCACCGGGCCGAGGCGGCCGGCTTTCAGGCCCTGGTGGTCACCCTCGACACCTGGGTCACCGGGTGGCGCCCGCGCGACCTCGCCACCGCCAACTTCCCGATGCTGCGCGGGAAGTGCCTGGCCAACTACACCTGCGACCCGGCCTTCCGGGCCCGCCTGGCCGCCCCGCCGGAGCAGGACCAGGCGGGCGTGGTCCGCGAGTGGGCCACCGTCTTCCCCAACGCGCTCAGCTGGGCCGACCTGCCCTGGCTGCGCTCGCTCACCTCACTGCCCCTGCTGCTCAAGGGGATCCAGCACCCGGAGGACGTCCGCCGCGCCCGCGACGGCGGGGTGGACGGCATCTACTGCTCCAACCACGGCGGCCGCCAGGCCAACGGCGGTCTGCCCGCGATCGAGGCACTGCCTGGCGTGGTGGCGGCCGCCGAGGGCCTGCCGGTGCTGTTCGACTCCGGGATTCGCAGCGGCGCCGAGGTGGTCAAGGCACTCGCCCTCGGCGCCACGGCCGTCGGCGTGGGCCGCCCGTACGCGTACGGGCTGGCCGTGGGCGGCGAGGACGGGGTGGTGCACGTGCTGCGCTCGCTCCTGGCGGAGACCGACCTGCTGATGGCGGTGGACGGCTACCCCACCGTCGCCGATCTCACCCCGGCGGCGCTGCGCCGGCTGCGCTGAGCCGGCTGGGCCGGGCGGGCGCTACCGGCTCAGGTAGTACGGGTGGTTGTGTGCGGCGACCGGGGCCGACTGGTAGCTCCAGGCGGCCACGGCCTCGGCGTCGCCGAGGAGTTCGTTCAGGTGACGGCCGACCTCGCTCGCCGGGTCGTCCACCCGCAGCCGCACCCGCCCGGCCGCAGCCTCGCCCAACTCGACGTACTGGTAGGGGTGGTAGACGTTCATCGGCCCGGCCAACGGCCGCCCCGCCGCGTCGGTGCCGTACCCGGTGATCGGGGTGTTGTTGACCGACTCCCGGGCCAGCCCGGCCAGATCGGCCTCGAAGGAGAGCAGCGGCTCCCCCGCCGGGGTGGTGCAGCGCACCGACCAGGCCTCCCCCGCAGGGCCGTTGAGCGAGGGCATGGCGGCCTCGAAGGCGGCCGGGTACTTGGGCTCGCCGTAGAGCAGGGTGCCCGCCTCGATCGCGATCGGGTTGTCACAGAGCACGTGCAGCCGGGCGATCCCGAGCAGCTTGGTCTGGTCGAGCCCGCGCGCGTACTGCCCGTAGGAGAGCCGCGCCAGCCGGTCGGCCTCGGCGGTCGGGTGGGCGACCAGGCTCACCTCGATCTCCTGGGTGATCCCGGCGCCGCCCGCGTACTGGGCGAAGTACAGCTGGTAGTTGAGCGTGACGCAGGCCCGGCCGTCGAACTCGGCCAGGGTGAGCGCGGGGTGGCGCTCGGCGAGCAGTTTGCGGGCCGGGGCCGGGTCGGTCAGGTAGTCCAGCCCGATGTTGTGCAGCGCACCGTAGTGGAACGGGAGTTGGTACGGCGCGGCGACGGGCGGCAGACCGAGGTCGGAGGTCATGGGGTGGCTCCTCAGCTGGTGGTGGTCGTGGCGCGGCGCGCCTCGGTGAGGTCGCGGTGGATCCGGTCGGCACTGCGCAGGGTCAGCGCGGCCATGGTGAGGGTGGGGTTGGAGGTGCCGAGCGAGGGCATCGAACCGCAGCCGACGGCGTACAGGTTGGGGTGGTCCCAGCAGCGCTGCCAGGAGTCCACCACCGAGTCGGCCGCCCGGTGGCCCATCAGGTGGGTGCCCCCGGCGTGGCCGGCACCCCGGTAGACGTACGGGCGGCCCTCGTGCTCGAAGTAGCCGGGGTTGGCCGGGCCCGGGTGGTAGGCGGTGTGGTCCTCCGCCCCCAGCAGGGTGAAGAGTTGGTCGGAGACGGCCTTGGCGGCGGCCATCCCGCGTCTGACGTGCTCGGAGAGCCGGTAGGTCAGCAGCGGCCGGGGCTGGCCGAAGGCGTCCCGGTGCCGGTGGTCCAGTCCGACCCGGTTCGCCGGGTCGGCACCCTGCTCCAGCTCGAACTGCAGGGCGAACTGCCGCCCGACCCGGTCGCCGACCACCTCGCGCAGCCGCTTGCCGAACAGCCCGCGCCCGTTCGGCGCGGCCGGGTCCCCGGTGCGCAGCACCGCGTCCAGCTCGGCCCCGGGCGGGCCGGCGGCCCAGCCCCAGCCCCAGTTGCCGATCTCGATCCGGAACGGCGCCCGGGCGGACCGGAGGCGGCCGAAGCGGAAGCCCTCCAGGCCCGAGGTCGAGCCAGGCCCTCGGTACGGGCCGACCTGGCGGTCCATCAAGCCCCAGGTGAGCAGGACCGGATGGTCCATCAGGTTCCGCCCGAGCTGGCCACTGGAGCTCGCCAGCCCGGAGGCGAGCAGCAGCCGGGCGTTCTCGACCGCGTGCGCGGCGAGCACCACGATGCCGGCCTCCGCCGTCCGGGCACCGTGGTCCGGGCGCCCTCGCTCGTCGTAGCGGCGGTAACTGACTCCGGTGGCCCGGCCGTTGGCATCGGTCTGCACCCGGACGGCCACCGCCCGGGTGCGCAGCCGCACTTCGGGCGCCCAGCGGGCCTGGGTGCGGGCGGGGGTGTACTTGGCCCGGCTCGGGCAGACCGGGATGCAGCTGGCGCTGCCCTGGCAGACGGGGCCGTGCTGCTCCGAGTCGGTGGTGTTGCGGCCGTGGGGGGTGCCGACCACCTTCAGCGCGGTGGGCCGGCTGCCGTACGGGTCCTGGGCGGTGGCGCCGTCCAGGCGGGCCGCGAGCAGGCGGTCCAGGTGGCTGGCGGGCACCGGCGGCTGCGGGAAGGCGTAGCCCTCGGGCAGCGGCAGGCCGACGTCGGCGCGCTGCTCGGCGGCGTCGGCGGCCACGCCGAGCTCCTGCTCGGCGGCGCGGTAGTAGGGCTCCAACTCCCGGTAACCGATGGGCCAGTCCCGTCCGTAGCCGAAGGCGGAGGTGTAGAAGTCCTCGGGGTGCATCCGCGGGGTGAGGCCGGTCCAGGCGGTGCCGGTACCACCGTTGACCCGCAGGTACCCGCTGGCGTAGGGCTGCGGGCCGTCCTGGCGCAGGTGGCCGGTGGCCGTGTAGCCGCCGCCGGGCAGGCCGCGGAGGTCGGCCATGTCGGGTGAGGGCACCAGCGCGTTCGGCGCCAGCGCGGCGCCGGGCAGCTTGGCCGTGGCGGCGCGGTACCGGTCGAGCGCCTCGGCGTGCTCGCGCTCGGCATCGGCGCCGCCGGTACCCGCTTCGAGCACCAGCACCCGCCAGCCGTGCCCGCCCAACCGCCCGGCCAGCAGCGAGCCGGCGATCCCGGCGCCGACCACGATGACGTCGTACCGCTCCTGGCCCGGCTCGCTCACCGCTCCCCCTCCGGATCGTGGGCCCAGCTGCCGAAGCCCGGTGCGGCGGTGCCCGGTGCCCGGCCGCCGAAGGTCCGCCAGACCAGCCCCGCCGCGTAGGCCTCGGCCGCCCCGGCGGCCGGTGGCTCGTCGCCCGTACCGGGCCAGTGCCCCAGGTACCAGAGGCCGCAGACCGCGCGGGCGTGCTCTCGCTCGGGGCCCTCCGGCAGCGCGTCCGGCTCCCCGGCGGCCGCCGCGAGGGCGGCCAGCAGGCGCCGGTACGGCTCCGGCCCGAGCCGCTGCACGGCGGTGGCCCGGTGCGCCGACACCTGCCCGGTGGCGGCGAGTTCGTCCCGGTCGAATCCGGTCAGGGCCTGGGAGAGTTCCAGGAACTCCCGCTCCTCGATGGTCACCGGCCGCCCCCCTTGAAGATCATGTCCATGCCGCATTGATCCTTCCTCGCGGGCGGCGGTTCCATGCCTGCGACCTTCAGCCGAGGCCGGCACCGCGCTCGCGGACTTGGAGGGCGACGGTGCCGGACCGGCCCTGGTCGAGGAAGATGCTGCGATCGTCGGTGTTCATCGAGACGGTGCGCTCGGTGAGCAGCGCCACGGACTTGCCGAGGCCGGAGGCGTAGTGCAGCTCCAGCGAGCCCCGGGACCGACTCTCCATGCCGCCGTAGTAGTTCCACTCCCCCGGCGGCTGCCACCGGCCGATGGTGGGATCGCTCGGATCGGAGTTGTACCAGTGCCGGATGCGGGCCCAGCGGGGGAATTCCTCCCGGACGTTCTCCGGGGTGATCCCGATGTCCGGCGACTGGAGACAGCTCCGGTTGAGCACGGCATTGGGAAAGTCGTAGACCGGCCACTGGTCGTTGTTGTTGCCGGCGGCGGGATTCCAGGACGCTTTTCCGCGGAAGAGGACACGCGGAACGGAGAGCACACTCACGATTTCTCTAGACGATGGCGGAGGGAGGGTGAATCCGGTGTGCGGGCGGCCCCTGCGGCGGGCCGCCCACCGTCAGCTCGCGGGGACGGCCCCCGGGGCCCGGAAGGGCCAGGGGTGCTCGGACACCCAGCCGCAGGCGATCCGCAGCGAGCCGACCGACTGCGGGCCGACCGCGAGGGTCAGTTCGGTGGCGGCGCCGCCGAGCTGCTCCCACTGGGCCGACAGAGACGCCCACTGCTCGGCGGTGAGCTGCAGCGCGAGGCCCGCCGGACTGCTCGGCGCGGCGGCGGGAGCGGCGGCGGCAGTGGCAGCAGCGGCGGCGGCGGGCGATGGCGCCGCTGCCGCGCCCGGCTCCGCCGCCGCTTCGGGCTCCGCTCTGCGCGCGAGTGCGACCGAAATGGATTCCAGATTTCCGACCATGGCCTCACCCGTCCGTCCGGCCGCCGTGGGACGGGCGGCAGCATGCTGGGACGGGTCGAGTTCTACCAGTACTCCGTGTGCAAATGGAATCCGCATCACTCGATCGTGAGAATCAGCCATCCGATCGAGTGGCGAAAGATAGAATGCATGCGAATGAATATGACTATTTCGACCCCGCCGGAGCGCTCTCAGCGGTCGGCGTGCGCGACGGCCAGCGCCTGGACGGTCTCGGCCAGCAGGCCGTGCTCGGCGGTCAGCACCCGGGCGGCCAGGCTCTCGACGGAGTCGCCCGACAGCACCGGGACTTCGCGGGAGGCGATCACCGGCCCTTCGTCGTAGTTGGCCGTGACGTGGTGCACCGAGGCGCCGGACACCGTGTCACCCGAGGCGAGCACGCTCTCGTGCACGTGCAGGCCGTGCATGCCGGGGCCGCCGTGGCGGGGTAGCAGGGAGGGGTGGATGTTGACGATCCGCCCCGCGTAGCCGGAGAGCGTGATCGGGCCGATCTTGCGCAGGAAGCCCGCCGTGACGACCAGGTCGATCCGGTGCTCGGTCAGCGCGGCGAGCATGGCGAGGTCGAGCTGCTCCTGGTCCGGGTGGGTCCGGCCCGACAGGTGCAGCCAGGGGATCCCCAGTTCGCGGGCGTGGGCGAGGGCACCCGAGGCGCTGTTGTTGCTGACCACCAGCTCGACGGTGAAGGCCGCCTGCGGCAGCGCGGCGGCGGCCGTCAGGGCGCGGAGGTTGGAGCCGGTGTGCGAGGCGAGTACGGCGACCTTGAACGACATGGCCCGATGATCGCACGACCGGCCCGCTCGAGCCGGGCAGCCTCTCGAGGCGTCGACACCCGATCCCCGCCGCACCTTCACCGAACCTCCCTGTCACAGGAGTGACGGAATCGAACAGCGGGGCGCTGGGGAAGGTGAGATGAGCACCGACCCGAGCCCCCACAGCGCCGCCACCACCATGGTCGGCATGCCAACCGTCCCGGCACCGGCCGCCCGGCCGCCACAGCCGGCCACCGGGCGGCCGACGCTCGCCCTCCCCCGGGTGACCGGTCCGCAGCCCGCACCGGTCTTCGTGGACTCCTCCGGCCGCCGTCAGCGGCGGGTGCGACGGCTCGGCCGGCTACTGGTGGTTCCCGCGGTCGGGTACGTCGGCCTGCTCTCCAGCACGCTGCTCGGCGGCCCGACGGTCCACTCCCCCTTCCTCCCGCTGCCCGCCCCGCCGGCAAGCACCCCGAGCGCCGCCGCCCCCGGCCCGGCCGCTGTCGGCACCCCCGACGAGCCGAGCCCCGGGGTCACCCACCCGCCGCTGCCGACCCGGCCGGCCGGAGTGCCGGCGCCACGGCCGGACGGCCACCCGACGACCGGCGCCACCGCTGCCGCCCCGAGCAGCCCGCCGCCCGCGCCCGGCACACCCACCGGCCAGCCGACCAGCGCGCACCCGTCCCCCACCCCGAGCCACGGCCACTCCGGCCCCAGCCACCGGCCCCACCCCTGAGCCCCGGCGGAGAAGAGCACCACGATGTCCCGTTCCCGCCGTGCCAAGCGCTCCCGTGCCAGTGACCGCGCCAGTGACCGCGCCAGTGACCGCGCCAGTGACCGGGCCAGACGCACCGGCCACCGCGGCCGAGTCCGCCAGGTCCCGCTGCGCACCCACTGGCTGCTGCTCACCACCCTGGTGCTGACGCTGTCCGCCGCGCTGCTCATCCAGGGCTACACCCAGCACATGTTCGGCTCCTCGCCGGACGGCGCCGCCGACCACCCCGGCCCGGTCACGGCCGTACCCGCCCAGGTCCAGCACGGCGGCCCGGTGATCGACAGCGCCGCGGCCCCGGCCCGCACGGCCGGGCCGAAGCCCGGCACCATCGCGCTCACCTTCGACGACGGTCCCGACCCGCGCTGGACCCCGCAGATCCTCGACGTGCTGCGCCGCAACGGAGTCCACGCGACCTTCTTCGTGGTCGGCACCCAGGTCGCCGCCAACCCCGAGCTGGCCCGGCGGATCGTCGCCGAGGGCCACCAGATCGGCATCCACACCTTCAGCCACCCGGACCTGAGCCGGCTGCCGGCCTGGCAGCGCTCGCTGGAGCTGCGCGAGACCCAGCTCGCCGTGGCCGGCGCCACCGGCGTGACCAGCTCGCTGCTGCGCCCGCCGTACTCCTCCGGCAACGACTCGCTGCGCGACGCCGACTGGTCCGTCCTGCAGCAGGCGGGCCGGGAGGGCTACCTGACCGTCCTCACCACCCAGGACAGCGAGGACTGGCAGCGCCCCGGCGTCAGCCGCATCCTCGCCAACGCCACCCCGCGCGCGGGCACCGGCCAGATCCTGCTCATGCACGACGCGGGCGGCGACCGCTCCCAGACCGTGGACGCGCTCACCACGCTGCTCCCCCAGCTCAAGGTGCAGGGCTTCCGCTTCAGCACCGTGTCCGAGGCGGTCGCCCTGCCGAGCGCCGACCACCCGGCCTCCGCCGCCGACCACTGGCAAGGGCTCGCCCTGATCAACGTCCTGTGGGCCAGCGGCTGGGCCCTGCGCGTCCTCGGCTGGCTGCTCTACGCCGCCGGGGCGATCAGCGTGCTGCGCGCCGTCGCCGTACTGGTCGCGGCCCGGCGCCACCGGAAGCTGCGCGGGGTGCCCTGGGGCCCGCCGATCACCGGGCCGGTCAGCGTCATCGTGCCCGCCTACAACGAACGGGCCGGCATCGAGGCCGCCGTCCGCTCCCTGCTCGCCTCGGACCACCCGGTCGAGGTGATCGTGGTGGACGACGGCTCCACCGACGGCACCGCCGACCTGGTCGAATCGCTCGCCCTGCCCGGTGTCCGGGTGATCCGGCAGCAGAACGCCGGCAAGCCGGCCGCCCTCAACACCGGCATCCGCGCCGCCCGTTGCGAGCTGGTGGTGATGGTGGACGGCGACACCGTCTTCGAACCGGACGCCGTCCGGATGCTCGTCCAACCCTTCGGCGACCCCCAGGTGGGCGCCGTCTCCGGCAACGCCAAGGTGGTCAACCGCGGCGGCCTGCTCGGCCGTTGGCAGCACATCGAGTACGTGATCGGCTTCAACCTGGACCGCCGGCTCTTCGACCTGGCCCAGTGCATGCCGACCGTGCCGGGCGCGGTCGGCGCCTTCCGCCGCTCGGCCCTGCTGCGCATCGGCGGGGTCAGCGACCACACCCTCGCCGAGGACACCGACCTCACCATGGCGCTCTGCCGGGCCGGTTGGCGCGTGGTGTACGAGGAGCGGGCCCGCGCCTGGACGGAGGCACCCGCCTCGCTCGGCGCGCTCTGGCGCCAGCGCTACCGGTGGTGCTACGGCACCCTGCAGGCGATGTGGAAGCACCGCGGCTCGCTCGTCCAGGGCGGCCAGGCGGGCAAGTTGGGCCGCCGGGGGCTGCTGTACCTGCTGATGTTCCAGGTGCTGCTGCCGCTGCTCGCCCCCGCGGTGGACGTCACCACGGTCTACGGCCTGGTCTTCCTCGGCCCGGGCCGGGTGCTCGGCCTGTTCGCCGCCTTCATGGCGATCCAACTGGCCATGGGCGTCTACGCGTTCCGGCTGGACAGGGAGCGGCTCGGGCCGCTCTGGAGCCTGCCCTTGCAGCAGTTCGTCTACCGGCAGCTGATGTACCTGGTGGTGATCCAGTCGGTGGTCACCGCCGTGGCCGGCTCCCGGCTGCGCTGGCAGCGGATGGAGCGCTACGGCTCCCTCCAGGTGCCGGTCGCCGCCCCGGACGGGACGAAGGTCGCGCCGTGACCCGCTTCACCACCCTGCTGCGGACCGGCTTCCTGCGCGGACGCGCCGTCCTGGTCCGCCGCCTGGCGACCCTCGACCACCGGCCGCCCCGGTGAAGTCCCGCCTTCGGCCGATCAACCCTCCTTGGTGAAGGAGACCACCCGGTAGACCGGGTCCGGCCGGGGCACGTCCTGTCCGGGCAGCGCGGCGAGCCGTTCGCACAGCCCGGGCAGCTCGGCCGCTCCGGCCGGGCTCGCCGTCCAGTCGAACCGGCCGGCGAGCAGCGAGCTCCGCCACTCCTGCGGCGAGCGGCCCTGGCCGAGGCCGGTGAAGCCGGCCTGCCCGGTGGGCCGCAGCCCCAGCTCGGCCGCTCGGGCGGTCAGCCGCGCCAGCCCGTCCGCGTTCGGCCGGGAGCAGCGCGCCCGGACGGGGGCGATCAGCCCGGCCACGTCGCTCGGCTCCAGGTACGCCGCGTCGGCCTTGTCCACGGTCGTCACCAGCACCCCGCCGGGCCGCACCACCCTGGCGGCCTCGCCGAAAGCCGCCAGCGCCGTCGCCTCGTCCATCAGGTGCAGCAGCCAGACCATCACCACGGCGTCCAGCGTGTTCTCGCCCAGCGGCAGCCGCGTCGCGTCACCCTGCAGCACCCGCCCTGGCAGCCGCCCCGCCGCGAACCGCAACATCCCGGCCGAGATGTCCACCCCGACCACCTCCCGACCGGGCGCCGCCAGCCGAGCCGTCACGATCCCCGTCCCGCACGCCAGGTCGGCCAACCACACCGCCCCCTCCGGCACCAGCTCCCGCACCGCCGCAGCGGCCGCCGCCGCCCTGGCCTCCCCACCCCGGCCGGCGTCGTAACCGACAGCTTCGTCGTCGTAGTTCAACATGCCCCCATCATTGGCCATCCACCCCGCCCACCGGACCCGGCCCGGCGGATCACGTCGGCACCCGCGCACCCAGCCGTTTCATGACGGGGACCCACGGCGCCTGCCCGGCGTGGTCCGCCGGGCAGGCGCTACGTGCGGGGGTGGGCCTCGGTCAGGCCTCCACTGTGAGGTAGCCCTGGTTCGGCTCGGGGGTGCAGGCGAGGGTGCGTTCGAAGAGTTGGCGGAGGAAGTCGGGGGTCTGGTGGTAGCAGAACACCGACTCCGCCACGGCCGCGATGGCGGGGGTGTCGAGGAAGAGGGGTAGCTCGCCCAGCAGGTAGTCGCTGGCGATCAGCAGCTGGGCCGTGGTGGGTGCCGTACCGGGCGGCAGTCGCCGTTCGAGTACCCAGCCGCCCGCCGCCAGGCAGGCCGTCCGGAAGGCGGGATCGGTGTCGAACAGCTGCCGGGCCTGCTGGTGCAGTTCGGTGTAGCGGGGGTGGGCGGTGAGGGCGGCGGAGGTCAGCACCCGGCTGTCGGGATCGGGAACGCCCAGCTCGCGCAGGGCCGTGGTGATCTTGTTGTGCATGTGCTGCCCCTGTCGGCGGGCCTTGAACAGGGCTCGGTCCCGGGGGTAGCCGACGGCTTCGAGGGTGTGCACGGCGAGCGAGTCCGGCAGGAAGAAGTGCGCCTGCTCGAACTCGGTGACCGCCCAGCGGGCGAGCCCGGCGATCCGCTGCGCGTGGAAGTACCCGTTGAACGGGCTGATGCCCACACAGGCGTGGACCCGGCGGGCGGCGATCTGCGCACAGCCGGGCGTCAGCGGGCTGAGCGTGAAGGGGGCCGCCGACTCGAGGTCGGCGGACGGCAGGGCGGAGCTGAGGGACGTGCTCAAGGAGACTCCAGACGGACGAAGGCCGGCCGCACCGGCGGCGCGCAGCTCGCCGGGCGGGCGGAGGGGAGCGGAGGAGGCGCGCGGCACCGGCCCGGCGGCCCCGTAGGGCCCCGGCTCACGGGCGCGCGGGACAGCGGCGTGCCGCCGCGAAACGGCGACGGGCCCGCCGACGACCTCTCAGGTCCGGCTCACGCAGATACTCGCGAGCATGCCCCGCCCCCCGCCGGGGCGCGGCGGCGGCAGATCGGCGGCCCGTACCTCGGGCGCGGCCGACGCCACGGCCTCGGCGGCCGCGAGGGGCTGGGCACCGGGCTGCTCGGGCCGGGCGTGGCTCACCACCACGACGGCGTCCCCGGCCGCCGGGCCGGCACAGCAGCCGGCCGGAGTGCCCTCCCCGGGGGCGCAGTGGACGGACGCGACCGGAACCTCACCGTGCCCGTCGTGGCCGAGACAGAGCCCAGGACCGGCCCCGAGCAGCAGGAGCAGCCCGAGGAGCGCGGCCACCACGGCGGCCGCGCCCCAACGCCTGCTCAGAAGTCCCATGTCAGGACCAACGCTAGGTTCGCGCCGTCGACACCTGACTCTTTGTCACACGATCAGGTGAAAAGCCCGTGTCGGCGTCGGCCCGGCACCACCGGGCAGAATGACGGGGACCGCCGATCCGACCCCACCCGGAGGCCCCCGTGCCCGAGCTGAGCTACCCCGACGTCAAGGCCGCCGCCGGACGGATCGCCGGGCGGACCCGCCCGCTCGCCGTGGCCCCGGTCGAGCCGGGGTGGTACGGCACCGGTGCGGCGGAGGTCTGGCTGGCGCTGGAGTTCATGCAGCACACCGGGAGCTTCAAGGCGCGCGGCGCGCAGAACTTCCTCCAGGCGCACCGGGAGGCGGGCAGCCTGCCGGAGGCCGGGGTGACGATCGCCTCCGGCGGCAACGCGGGGCTGGCCTGCGCCTGGGCGGCGCAGCAGCAGGGCGTGCGGGCGACGGTCTTCCTGCCGGCCACCGCGCCCGCGGTGAAGGTCGCCAGGCTGCGCTCGTACGGGGCCGAGGTGCGGCTGGTGGGCGTGGAGTACGCCGAGGCGCTGGCCGCCTGCGAGGAGTACGCGGCGGCGAGCGGGGCGCTGGCGAGCCACGCCTACGACCACCCGCTGATCGCGGCGGGGGCCGGCACCCTGCTGACCGAGCTGCTGGAGCGCCTGCCCGCGCTGGACACGGTCGTGCTGTCGGTCGGCGGGGGCGGTCTCTTCGCCGGGGTCGCGACGGCCGCCCGTGAGCACGGCGTCCACGTCGTCGCCGTCGAGCCCGAGGGCAGCCGCGCGCTGCACGCCGCTCTTGAGGCCGGCGGGGTGGTGGACGTCCCGGTGGACTCCGTCGCCGCCGACGCCCTCGGCGCCCGCCGTGCCTCCGCCGCCGCCCTCGCGGCGGCCCGCCACGACGGGGTGACCAGCCTCCTGGTGCCGGACGCCGAGATCACCCGGGCCCGCCGGGCCCTCTGGGACGACCGCAGGCTGGCCGTCGAACACGCCGCCGCCACCGCCCTCGCGGCCCTCGGCTCGGCCACCTACCGCCCGGCCGAGGGCGAACGGATCGCCGTCGTCCTCTGCGGCTCCAACACCGACCCGGCCGATCTGACGGCAGGTCAGAGCCAGGGCCGTAAACCGCTGGTGGACCGCGGCCCGGCGGGGGGAGGCTGGGCCCATGACGACAATTCTGATCACCGGGGCCAACAAGGGCCTCGGCCGTGAGACCGCCCGCCGCCTGATCGCCGCGGGCCACACCGTCTACCTGGGCGCGCGCAGCACCGAGCGGGGCTCGGCGGCCGCCGCCGAGCTCGGCGCGCGGTTCGTGCAGCTCGACGTCACCGACGACGCGTCGGTGACCGCCGCCGTGGCCGCCGTCGAGGCGGCGGGCGGGCTGGACGTCCTGGTCAACAACGCCGGGATAGAGGTGCGGTCGCCCGAGGGCGCCATCATCGGCGCGGCCGAGCTGACCGCCGACGTGCTGCGGGAGGTGTTCGAGACCAATGTCTTCGGCCTGGTCCGGGTGACTCAGGCCTTCCTGCCGTTGCTGCAGCGCTCCGCCGCCCCGGTCGTGGTCAACGTCAGCAGCGGCCTGGCCTCGCTGACCGAGGCCGGCAAGGGGTACCCGGGGGCCGCCTACCCGGCTTCCAAGACCACCGTCAACATGCTCACCGTGCAGTACGCCAAGGCGTTCCCGCAGATGCGGATCAACGCGGTGGAGCCCGGTTACACCGCGACGGACCTGAACCGGTACGAAGGCGTGCAGACGGTCGAGCAGGGCGCCGAGGTCATTGTCCGGATGGCCCAGCTGGGGCCGGACGGCCCGACCGGCGGCTACTACGACGCGGCCGGCCGGCTGCCCTGGTGATCGTCAGGCCGCCCGGCTGGTGAGGGCCTCGGCGGCTGCGCGGACGTCGCGGCGGAGCTGGTCCAGGGAGGGCCCCGGCCAGCCTTCGTACCAGTCGTCGGCCTCGCTGGCGCCCGGACGAAGGGGTGCAGCTCCTCGGGGTGGCCGAGCTCGGACGCCGCCCAGGTCCAGATCCGGTTGGCACCGTCGAGCGGGTCGAGCGAACCGTCGGCGATCCGGCCCGCCCACCACCGGGCCAACGCCCAACGCTGCTCGCCGTCCTCGACCGGCGGATTCAGCTCGAGCTCGGCCACAGCCCGGTCGAACAGCTCGGGCGCACCGCCCTCGGCGCGCCCGAGCCCGGCCAGCTCCACGAGTGACGGGGAATCGACACCGGCCACCAAGGCCTCCCCCGCGACCTCGATGAGCCGGGCGGACGGGACGTGGTACACCGCCCGCTCGACCGCCGTCATCCGCAGCACCGCCCGGCCCGCCTCGATCTCACTCATCCGACCCTCGCCGTCCGCTCCGTACCTGTCCCCCCGAGCCTGCCCGAGACCGCCCTCCCACCGCCAAATGTTCCCGACCGACGGCGGCGCCCAGGACGGGCGGACGGTCTCGCGCTGACCCACCCCGGGAGCGGCCCGGCGGCCACCAGCTGCCGGGCCGCTCCGCTCGGTCCCTAGACTGGCGTGATGACCGATCACGCCCCCGTCGTCGCCCCCGTCATCGCCCCCGTCGTCGCCGCCGCCGATCCCGCCTGGGCCGGGCGCGGCCGGGCCCTGGCCGAGGGGCTGCGGGCGGCCCTCGGGCCGCTCGTGCTGCGGGCCGAGCACATCGGCAGCACCGCGATCCCCGGCATGGCGGCCAAGGAGGTGTTCGACCTCCAGCTCGGCGTCGCCGACCTGGCCGAGGCGGAGCGGGCCTTCGCCGGGCCGCTCGCCGAGCAGGGGTACGAGCTGATGCCCTACCGGCACGACCATGTGCCCGCCGGACTGGACGACGATCCGGAGCGCTGGACCAAGCGGATGTGGCGGCGGCGCGGCGCGGCCGCGCCGGAGGTGAACCTGCACGTCCGGCTGGTGGGCTCGCCCAACGAGCGGCTGGCGCTGCTGTTCCGGGACTGGTTCCGGGCGCATCCGGAGGCCGTGCCCGCGTACGCCCGGTTCAAGACCGTGCTGGCGGGGACGGTCGACGAAGTCGGCGTCTATGCGGATGTCAAGGATCCGGTGGTGGACCTGGTGGTGGTCGTCGCCGAGCAGTGGGCGGCGACGACCGGCTGGAAGCCGTAGGCGCTCACTGGTCCAGGTAGGCGAGCACGGCCAGCACCCGGCGGTTGTCGCTGTCGGCCTGCAGCAGGCCGAGCTTGGTGAAGATGCTGCTGATGTGCTTGGCCACCGCCTTCTCGGTGACCACCAGGGCCTGCGCGATGCCCGCGTTGGACCGGCCCTGGGCGACCAGCTCCAGCACCTCGCGCTCTCGGCCCGTCAGGGCGCCCACCCGCTCGTCCCGCTCGCGGGCGACCATCAGCCGGGAGACCACCTCCTGGTCCATCGCGGTGCCGCCTGCCGCCACCTGCTAGACGGCCGCCAGGAACTGCCGCCCGTCGGTCACCCTGTCCTTGAGCAGGTATCCGACGCCCTGGCCGCCGCCGGCCAGCAGCTCGCGGGCGTAGAGCGGCTCGACGTACTGCGAGAGCAGCAGGACCGGCAGGCCGGGCAGCTCGCGGCGGGCGGCCAGCGCGGCCCGCAGACCCTCGTCGGTGAAGTCGGGCGGCAGGCGGACGTCGACCACCGCGACGTCGGGCCGGTGCTCGGTGAGGGCGGCGAGCAGGTCGGCGCCGTTGTCGACAGCGGCCACCACGTCGTGGCCGAAGGCGGTCAGCAGCCGGATCAGACCGTCCCTCAGAAGGAAGTGGTCCTCGGCGATGACAAGACGCACGGAAGCTCGATCCTCACTGTCGTCGGGCCGGCGGGCGGACTGGTGACGGAGAGTATGCCGTCGAAGGTGGCGAGCCGGCGCTGGATGCCGCGCAGGCCCGTACCCCGGGTGGGGTCGGCGCCACCGGTGCCGCCGTCGGTCACGCTGACCTGCAGCACCCCCCGCTCGTGCCGGAGCTCGATCTCGGCCCACTCGGCCCCCGAGTGCTTGGCGACGTTGGTCAGCAGCTCGGAGACCGCGAAGTACGCGGCGGACTCGACCGGCAGCTCGGGGCGGCCCGGCAGCTCGACCTCGACCTTGGTGGGGACGGGGCAGACCATGGCCAGGGCCCGGACGGCGTCGGCCAGGCCCCGGTCCGCGAGGACCGGCGGGTGGATGCCCCGGACCAGGTCGCGCAGCTCCTCCAGCGCCTTGCTGGAGGACTGCCGGGCCTCCACCAGCAGGCTGCGGACCACCTCCTGGTCGGCCCCCAGCAGATGCTCGGCAGCGTCCAGCGTCATGCCCATCGCGACCAGGCGGGCCTGGGCGCCATCGTGCAAGTCCCGCTCGATCCGGCGGATCTCGGCCATCTGGGCGTCCACCGCCTCGGAGCGGGTGGCGGCCAGGTGCTCGATCCGGCCGGCCATCAGCTCCGCCTCGCCGGGCGCGAGCATCGCGCGGGTGTACCGGGCGTGGCCGCGGACCACCCAGGGCGCCGCCCACAGGGCCAGCGGCAGCTGGGCCAGGCCCAGCAGCCCAGCCAGCCGCGACGTCACCGGGCCCCGGACCGGTATGAACTCGAACCAGAGCCCGCCCCACTGGTGGTTGAGCTGCACGCCGTAGCAGCCGAGGAAGATGCCCCACAGGCCGCTGAGCACCAGCGCGGCCGGCACGAAGGCCAGGAACGCCCCGGCGAACGGATCGACCAGCACCCAGACGGACTCCCGCTTGCGCTGCGGATCGCCGAGCAGCCACCGGTACCGCGCGAGCAGACCGGAGGCACCTTCGGGCGGTGGGGCCACCGGCCCGGTCGGGGCCGGGATCTCCACCCCGGACCAGCGCACGGCAAGCTCGCGCTGATGATCGGTCAGCCGCCGTACCCGCGCCATCACCCGCGGCACCAGCCCGAGCCCCGGGCCGACCAGACTCAGCGCCAGGCTGAGCTGGAGCGCCCCGCGCAGGGCCGAGAACGACAGCCGGAACAGCGTCAGCGACCGCCGCAGGCCGACCAGCCCGGCCCGGACCGAGTACTCCTCGACCCCGCTCCCCCGCACCATCTCGGCATCCACGACAACCGCCTCCCCGTACCGAACGCGCGGCCGCTGCGGCCGCGCCCTCATTCTGGACGGTAGCGACAGGCGAAGTCGGTAGAGTTAACTCCCCTCTTTCCCGGTACTCCGCTGCAGCGGCGAGGGTGGTGCCAGCACCACCCGACACGCTCTACTCCGGAACGACCCCCGCGATGGCCTGGCCGAGCCACTCGACCCAGAAGGTCTCCAGCTGGATGCCGGCCTGCAGGACCAGGTGCTGCAGGCGGCTCTCGGCCGACGTGCCGGCGCCGGCCCCAGCCCCAGCGCCGGCCCCAGCCCCAGCTGCAGCCGAAGCCCCAGCCGCAGCCGCAGCCGCCGGGAAGTCGCGCTGCTCGATCTCCCGGTACTCCGCCAGCTGCCGCTGGTGGAGCGCCAGGTGCCGCCGCAGCTCGGCGTCCAGGCCCTGCAGGCCGACCACCGCCGCCGCGCGCAGGCGCAGCAGCAGCGGGTCGCGGATCGGCTTGGGGTCCTGCGGTTCGGCCACCCACTCGGTGAGCGCCGCCCGCCCGGCCGGGAGCACCTCGTACTCCTTGCGCTGCCCCCGCGCGGGCGGTCCGGGCACGGCCTGGATCAGGCCGGACTGCTCCAGCCTGCCCAGCTCACGGTAGATCTGCTGGTGGGTGGCGGACCAGAAGAACCCGATCGACCGGTCGAAGCGGCGCGTCAGCTCCAGCCCCGAGGAGGGGCGCTCCAGCAGGGCGGTGAGGATGGCGTGCGGCAGCGACATGCGGCCGATCCTACGGGTACCGCCGAAGCGCCCTCGCGGAGTGCTACAGCGTGGCCGCCAGGCGGGTGCCCTGGTCGATGGCGCGCTTGGCGTCCAGCTCGGCGGCCAGGTCGGCGCCGCCGATCAGGTGCGCGGCCACGCCGAGGGCCGCGAGCTCCTCGTGCAGGGTGCGGCGCGGTTCCTGGCCGGTGCAGAGCACGACGTGGTCGACGGGCACGACCTGGGCCTGGCCGTCCACCGTGATGTGCAGGCCCTCGTCGTCGATCCGGTCGTAGCTCGCGCCGGCGACGGTGGTGACGCCGCGGTGCTTGAGCTCGGTGCGGTGGATCCAGCCGGTGGTCTTGCCCAGGCCCGCGCCGACCTTGCTGGTCTTGCGCTGGAGCAGGGTCACGGTGCGCGGCGAGACCGGCCGGACGGGCGCGGCCAGGCCGCCGGGGGTGGTGTGCTCGGTGTCCACGCCCCACTGCTCGAAGAAGGCCGCCGGGTCCAGCGCGGCCGAGCGGCCCGGGTCGGTCAGGTACTCGGCCACGTCGAAGCCGATCCCGCCCGCGCCGAGGATCGCCACCCGCGCGCCGACCTCGACCTCGCCCCGCAGCACCTCCAAGTACCCGACCACGCTGGGGTGTTCTGCCCCCTCGATCGACGGCACCCGCGGCGTCACGCCGGTGGCGACCACGATCTCGTCGAAGCCCTCACCGGCCAGCACCGCGGCGGTGACGGTGGCGCCGAGCCGCAACTCAACCTTCAGCGCCTCCAGTTGGTACCGGTAGTAGCGCAGCGTCTCGTCGAACTCCTGCTTGCCGGGCACCTTTCGGGCGATGTTGAGCTGCCCGCCGACCTCTTCGGCGGCATCGAAGAGCGTGACCGAGTGCCCGCGCTCGGCCGCGGTGACGGCGCAGGCGAGCCCGGCCGGGCCGGCCCCGATCACGGCAACCCGCTTGCGCAGCCTGGTCGGTGCGAGCACCAGCTCGGTCTCGTGGCAGGCCCGCGGGTTGACCAGGCAGGAGGTGATCTTCCCGCTGAAGGTGTGGTCCAGGCAGGCCTGGTTGCAGCCGATGCAGGTGTTGATCGCCTCGGACGAACCGGCGGCGGCCTTCGCCACGAACTCCGGGTCGGCCAGCAGCGGACGGGCCAGCGAGACCAGGTCGGCCCGGCCCTCGGCGAGCAACTGCTCGGCCAGCTCAGGGGTGTTGATCCGGTTGCTGGTCACCAGCGGGATGCCGACCGAGCCCATCAGCTTCTTGGTGACCCAGGTGTACGCACCGCGCGGCACCGAGGTGGCGATGGTGGGGATGCGCGCCTCGTGCCAGCCGATGCCGGTGTTGATGATGGTCGCGCCCGCCGCCTCGATCGCCTGGGCGAGCTGGACCACCTCGGCCAGCGTCGAGCCGCCCGGGATGAGGTCGAGCATGGAGAGCCGGTAGATGACGATGAAGTCGCTGCCGAGGCGCTCGCGCACCCGCCGGACGATCTCGACCGGGAAGCGCATCCGGTTCTCGTAGCTGCCGCCCCAGCGGTCGGTGCGCCGGTTGGTGGGCGCGGCGACGAACTCGTTGATCAGGTAACCCTCGGAGCCCATGATCTCGACGCCGTCGTAGCCCGCGTCCCGCGCGAGCGAGGCGCAGCGGACGAAGTCCTCGACGGTCTGCTCGACCTGCTCGTCGGTCAGCTCGTTCGGCACGAAGGGGCTGATCGGGGCCTGCAGGGCGCTCGGGGCGACCAGGTCCTCGTGGTAGGCGTAGCGGCCGAAGTGCAGGATCTGCATCGCGATCCTGCCGCCGGCGGCGTGCACGGCCTCGGTGACGACGCGGTGCTCGGCCGCCTCCTGCTCGGTGGTCAGCTTGGCGCCGCCGCCCCAGGGCCGCCCGGCCTCGTTGGGGGCGATCCCGCCGGTGACGATCAGGCCGACACCGCCGCGAGCCCGGGTCGCGTAGAACTCGGCCATCCGCTCGAAGCCGTTCGCGGCCTCCTCCAGGCCGACGTGCATCGAGCCCATGATCACCCGGTTCGGCAGGGTGGTGAAGCCCAGGTCGAGCGGGCTCAGCAGGTGCGGGTACGCGGTCATGCGGCGCCTCCTCGGCGGTGTGGTCGCCCCACCGTAGAGGCCGCGCCAACCCTTATGCAACTAGTTGCACAAGCAGGTTCGTCACACCCCCTCCCCGCGCAGCAGAGCCAGCCGCGCGGCCGCCGCCGCGAGCAGCAGGTCCAGTGCGAGCGGGTACCCGCTGCCCGCCATCTCCCGGGTGAGCAGCCCCGCCGTGGCCGCGATGTTGGGGTGGGTGTGCGTCGACAGCCGGGCGTAGCGCTCCTGCCAGACCCCTTCGTCGGCCTGCCGGGCCGGCCCCGGCAGGGCGTCGGCTGCCGCGTCGAGGATCGCGAAGCCGAGCCCCTGGTCGACGAAGGCGTGGTAGATCCGCACCGCCTCCGGGTCGGGGAAGCCGGCCCTCCGCAGCACGCCGAGGATGTTCTCCACCGCCGCCGCCTCGTGCCGCCGCCCGGTGGTGCGGTAGCCCGCCAGCCGGGCCGCCTGCGGGTGGGAGCGGTAGCAGGAGTGGATCCGCAGGCCGATCGCGCGCAGATCGGCCTGCCAGTCCCCGGTCGGCTCCCAGCCGCACTGGGCCCGCCCGATCAGCTCGTCCGCGACGGCCAGCAGCAGGTCGTCGGCCGTGCGGAAGTAGCGGTAGAGCGCGGTGGGGTCGGCGCCGAGCGCGAGCCCGAGGCGTCGTACGGTGAGCGCCTCGCTGCCGTGCTGGGCCAGCAGCCGCAGCGCCGTCTCGACGATCACCTCCTCGGAGAGCACCGTGCCGCTCTTGGTGGGCTTGCGTCGCCTACGCTGTGCTTCGGGTACGACCCGGTCGTTCATCGGCTGGACCACCCTTCCGGCAGACCGGACCTCGCTCCGGTACCCGCACCTTATGTCAACGGCGTTGACGCGTGAAGGCCGCGCAGAGTTTCATGTGCAGCCACCGGGGCCGTGACCAGGCCCCTTCGCGCAAGGCGGTGGGTACATTGGGAGCAGTCACCAAGGACTCGGCGAGAGCCACCCAGGTGGCGGGGTCACACACGACGATGCGCAAGTCGCTCGGTGTGGTGGACGGCGTGGTGCTCGCCGCGTCCAGTACGGCGGCCACCTCCAGTATCGGCATCGGGCTCGGCCTGATCGCCGGGATCGTCGGGCTGCACCTGCCGGCCGTCATGCTGGTCTCCTTCCTCCCGGTGGTGGCGATCGCCGGGGCCTACGGCCGCCTCAACCGGGTCGAGCCCAACGCCGGCAACTCCTACACCTGGGTCGGCCGCACGCTGAACCCGTGGCTCGGCTTCCTGACCGGCTGGGTCAACGTGGTCGGCACCATCGTCTTCCTCGCCTACACCGTCGCCGTCACCGGCTCCGCACTGCTCCAGCTGGCCGGCCAGGCCGGGCTGCACAGCATCGGCTCGCTCGCCCTCGACCCGGACACCACCTGGCAGGCCACCCTGCTCGGCATGACCGTGCTCATCGGCGCCACCGTGGTCGCCGTCCGGGGCGTGGCACTGGCCACCCGGCTGCAGAAGTACCTGTTGGTCTTCGAGTACGCGGTACTGCTCGGCTTCTGCGGCTACGGCCTGTTCGCCGGCACCCAGCCCTTCTCGCTCTCCTGGTTCGACCCCTTCGCGATCCCCTCGCTGAGCGCGCTGGCCCAGGGCATGATCCAGGCCGTCTTCTGCTACTGGGGCTTCGAGGCCGTCTTCACCGTCGGCGAGGAGGTCCGCGACCCCAAGGACGCCTCCCGCGGGGGCCAGATCGCCCTGGTCACCGTGCTCGCGCTCTTCATGCTCGCCTCCACCGCCTTCCAGCGCGTCCTCCCGCTGGACGAGCTGGCCGGCAACGGCGCCAACGGGCTGACCTACTTCGGCGAGCGGCTCGCCCACCAGCCGCTCGCCGCGCTGCCGCTGGTCGCCCTCACCCTCTCCGCCGTCGCCTCGCTGCAGGCCAACGTCATCCCCTCCGCCCGGGGGATGTACGCGATGGGCCGCGACCGCACCGTCGGCAGGATCTGGACCCGGATCCACCCCAAGTACGCGACCCCGGTGGCCGGCACCATGCTGCTCACCGCGCTGGCCGCCGTCATCTCGCTGGTCATGCTGGTCATCCCGACCGTCACCCAGCTGATCAACGCCGCCGTCAACGGCATTGGCATCGTGGTCTCCCTCTACTACGCGCTCACCGCCGTCGCCGCCGCCGTCCGCTTCCGCGGCCTGCTGCGCACCGCCCCATCGGAGGCGCTGCGCGCCGTGGTCGCCCCGCTGCTCGGCGCCACTGTGCTGCTGGCCGTCGGCGGGTACCTCGCCTGGACCTTCTACGACTCGGCCGACCACTTCGAGCTGAGCGCCGACAACGGCTGGTTCCAGCTGCTCTGCCCCGCCCTGATGATCATCAGCGGGCTCTGTGTGGCCGCCTGGGCCAAGTACCGCCGCAAGTCCGAGTACTTCCTGACCGGGCGCGGCACCGACGCCGAGGCCGCCGACCTGATCGCCTCCGCCTGAAACACCCCCCGGGTGCGGGCCTCCCCCGGCAGGCTGTCGGGGGCAACCCCTGGCCCGCGCCCCCCACTTCTGGAGCAACTCCCTTGAACCACGCCGATCTCGTCTTCACCAACGGCCCCGTCTTCACGGCCGACGCCGCCCGCACCCGCGCCACCAGCCTCGCCGTCACCGGCGAGCGGATCACGGCCGTCGGCCACGACGAGGTCCGCGAGCTGATCGGCCCGAGGACCGAGGTGGTCGACCTCGCCGGAAAGCTGCTGATCCCCGGCTTCCAGGACTCGCACATCCACGCGGTGTACGGGGGCGTGGAGCTCGGCGAGTGCGACCTGAGCGACACCGTCGGGGTGGACGAGTACCTGCGGCGGGTCCGTGCCTTCGCCGAGGCGCACCCCGAGCGGGAGTGGATCACCGGCAGCGGCTGGTCGCTGGAGAGCTTCGAGGGCGGTCTGCCGACCCGGCAGCTGCTCGACAGCGTGGTGGCCGACCGGCCGGTCTACCTGCTCAACCGCGACCACCACGGAGCCTGGGCCAACTCCCGTGCCCTGGAGCTGGCCGGCCTCACCAAGGACACCCCGGACCCGGCGGACGGCCGGATCGAGCGCGAGCCGGACGGCACCCCCGGCGGCACCCTCCAGGAGGGCGCGACCGGCCTGGTCGCCCGCCTGGTGCCGCCCACCAGCGCCGAGGACCGCCTGGCGGGCCTGCACCGCGCCCAGCAGCTGCTGCACTCGCTCGGCATCACCGGCTGGCAGGATGCCCTGCTCGGCGTCTTCAACGGCCAGCCTGACCCGTCCGACGCCTACCTCACCGCCGCCCGAGCGGGCACCCTGACCGCCCGGGTCCGCGGCGCGCTCTGGTGGGATCGCGACCGCGGCGCCGACCAGATCCCCGAACTGGTCGCCCGCCGCGCCGAGTTGCGGCACGGCCGGTTCCGCGCCGACTCGATCAAGATCATGCAGGACGGCATCGCCGAGAACTTCACCGCGGCGCTCGGCAGCCCGTACCTGGACGGCTGCGGCTGCGCCACCGCCAACAGCGGGCTGAGCTTCGTCGACCCGGCGGCGCTGCGCGAGTACGTCACCGAGCTGGACTGGCTCGACTTCCAGGTGCACTTCCACGCCCTGGGCGACCGGGCCGTACGCGAAGCCCTGGACGCCGTGGCCGCCGCCCGCGCCACCAACGGCCACCGGGCCACCCGCCACCACCTGGCCCACCTGCAGGTGGTGCACCCGGACGACATCGCGCGCTTCGCGCAGCTCGGCGCGATCGCCAACATCCAGCCGCTCTGGGCCTGCCACGAGGCGCAGATGGACGAGCTCACCATCCCCTTCCTCGGGCCCGAGCGAGCCGCCTGGCAGTACCCGTTCGGCGACCTGCTGCGCGCCGGGGCCACCCTGTGCGCGGGCAGCGACTGGCCGGTCAGCAGCCCGGACCCGCTGGCGGGCCTGCACGTGGCCGTCAACCGCCTGGAGCCGGGCACCGACCACGGCCGGGTCTTCTACCCCGAGCAGCGGATCGACCTCACCAGCGCCCTCACCGCCTACACGGCCGGGTCCGCCCACGTGAACGGCTTCGACGACGCCGGCAGCCTCCAGGTGGGCCACCTCGCCGACCTGGTGGTGCTGGACCGCGACATCCTCACCGCCGATCCGCTGACCGTCGCCGACGCCAAGGTCGAGCAGACCTTCGTGGGCGGGGCCCGCGTCTTCGGCTGACCAGCGGTGCAGACCTCGCCGGCCGGGAGCGCCGCTCAGTCGAACTCCGGCTCCCGGTCGGCGAAGCAGTGCATCGGCACGCCGTCCCAGTGGTCCTTCTCACGCAGGCCGAAGTCGGTCAGCCCGAGCCGGGTGGCGACCACGGACGAGGCGGCGTTCTCCGCGTGCACCCAGGCCACGAACAGCGCCTGGGGGTCGATCTCCCGCGCCCGCCGACGGGCCGCCAGCGCCAGCTCGGTGGCGTAGCCGTGGCCCCAGTGCGCGGGCGCGAAGCGGTAGTAGACGTTCCAGAACGCCTTGCGCCGCTCCGCCCCGCCGACCCCGATCACCTCGCCGCTCTCCCGCAGCCGCACCGTCCAGTAGCCCAGGCCCCGCTGCTCCCAGCCCAGTCGTGAGCGCTCGACCCACTCCCGGACGGCCTCGGGCCGCTCGAAGCGGTGGCTGTCCAGGTAACGGCTGGTCTCCGGAGCCGACTTGATGCGGTACAGCTCGGCCACGTCCTCGACCGCCACCGGCCGCAGGTCGAGCCGTTCGGTCAGCAGGAGGTCCGGGGCGCCAGTCATGCCTCGAGCCTACTCGTGGCCCGCCCGGTAGGTCGAAGCCAGTTCGGGGCACCAGCGGAGCACGTACGCGCCGTCCGGGTCGTACCGCGCCGCCTGGCGGTAGGGGTTGAGCACCCGGTTGGGGCGGGTGTCGGTACCGGTTCCGGCCACCCACTGCCAGTTGAGCTGGTTGTTGGCCAGATCGCCGTCCACCAGCAGGCTGAGGAAGTGCCGGGCGCCGACCCGCCAGTCGTGCCCGAGCGTCTTGGTGAGGTAACTGGCCGTCAGCATCCTGGCCCGGTTGTGCATCCAGCCTTCGTGGGCGAGCTGCCGCATGCCCGCGTCCACGATCGGCACGCCGGTGCGCCCCTCCCGCCAGGCCTGGGCCTCCGCCTCGTCCACCCGCCAGACCTTGCCCCTGTCCCGGTAGTCCTGCCAGGCGGCCTGCGGGGTGGCGGCCAGCACCTGGTGGTGGAAGTCCCGCCAGGCCAGCTGCCGGACGAAGGCCGCCGGGCCCGGGCCCTCCTCCGAGGCGGCCCGGGCGACCAGTTCGGCGGCGGAGAGGCAGCCGAAGTGCAGGTACGGGGAGAGGTGGGAGGTGGCGTCGGCGGCCAGGTCGTCGTGCAGCGCGTCGTAGTGCTCGGCCGACCAGCGCCGCCAGTGCCGGCGTGCCGCGCTCTCGCCCCCGGGCGCCAGCGCGGGCGAGTCGGGCTCGGCGGTGGGCACCGGCAGGCTCTCCATGCCCTCCGGAGTGGCCAGGCTGCGCGGGGCCGGCAGCGGGGTGCGGCGCTCGGCCTGCTGCCAGGCCCGGTGGTACGGGGTGAAGACGGCGTAGTGCGACTTGCCCGCAGGGGTCACGGCGCCCGGGGCGACCACCGTCAGCGACCCCTCGTGCACCCGCAACCGGCCGCCCAGGGCGCTGTGCAGCTCCCGCTCCCGGCGCTGGGCGAAGCCGCTCACCCCGGCCGCGACGTGCACACTCGACGCTCCGAGCTGCTCGGCCAGCCGTACCGTCCGGGCCACCGTCCGCCCCTCCCGCAGGATCAGCCGGCTGCCGGCCCTGCGCAGCGAGGTGTCCAGATCGGTCAGGCAGTCCGCCAGGAAGGCCATCCGGTTCGGGCAGGGGAAGCCCCCGGCCGCGATGTCGGTGTCCAGCACGAACAGCGGCACCACCTGATCGGCGGCCCGCCGGGCGGCGTGCAGCGCAGGGTTGTCGTGCAGACGCAGGTCCTGGGTGAACAGGACGATGGAGACGGTCACTTGCGCGGTCCTCGAGGTGGCAGGGGCAGGAAGGGGCTGGTCCGGGCGGCGTACTCGGCCCAGCCGGGGCGGGTCGCGCCCAGGCGGCGCTCCAGCATCGGCTTTCCGCTGCCGAAGGCCAGCAGCCAGGTCATCAGCAGGGGGCAGGGCAGCAGCGCCCAGCCGGCCGGCGTGCCGAGCACCGGCAGGGTGAGGCCCCACCAGACGCAGGCGTCGCCGAAGTAGTTGGGGTGGCGGGTCCAGGATCGCAGTCCGGTGGTGAGCAGCTGCCCGTGGTGCGCCGGGTCGGCCTGGAACCGGGCCAGCTGGGCGTCGGCCACCGCCTCGAAGGCCAGGCCGACGGCCCAGAGCGCGGTGCCCGCCGCGGCCAGGGCCGGTGTGGGGGAGGGCAGGCGGGTGGCGGCCTGGACGGGCAGCGAGACGAACCAGACGATCAGCGCCTGCAGCAGGTAGACCTTCCGCAGCGCGTAGCTCCTGCTGCCCGGGGCGCGCGAGAGCATGGCAGCGTAGCGCGGGTCCTCCCCCGCGCCCCGGGCGCGCCACCACAGGTGCGCCGCGAGCCGCACGCCCCACACCGTCACCAGCACGGTGGCGAGCAGGCCCCGCCCGCCGGTCAGCCCGCACCCGGTCAGGCCGACCGCGGCGAAGGCGAGCCCCCAGGCCACGTCCACACCCCGGTGCCGCCCGGTGCGCACGCCGACCACGAAGGCCGCGAGCAGCACGGCGAGCACCACGGCGGCCGTGACGGCGAGTTGCGCGGCGAACGGCACCGGCCTCAGGCCTCCCTGGTCAGCAGCAGCTGCCGCACGTCCAGGTAACCGGTGCGGAACCCCGCCTCGGAGTACGCCAGGTAGAGCCGCCACATCCGCCGGAACACCTCGTCGAAGCCGAGCGCCGCGACCTCCTCGCCGCGCGCCGTGAAACGCTCGCGCCACAGCCGCAGTGTCTCGGCGTAGTGCGGCCCGAAACTGGCGGCGGCGGTCAGCCGCAGGGTGGTGGCCCGCTCGGCGGTCTCCGCGATCGCCCGGACGGAGGGGATCAGCCCGCCGGGGAAGACGTACTTGAGGATCCAGGTGTACGTCTCCCCCGAGGCGACCATCCGCTCGTGCGGCATGGTGATCGCCTGCAGCGCGACCCGGCCGCCGGGGGCCAGCACCCGGTCCAGGGTGGCGAAGTAGCTCGGCCAGTACTCCTTGCCGACCGCCTCGATCATCTCCACGCTGACCACCGCGTCGTACTGGCCGGTCACCGCCCGGTAGTCGCACAGCCGCACCTCGGCCCGGCCGGACTGCCCGGCGGCGGCGATCCGGCGGCGGGCCAGCGCGAGCTGCTGCTCGGAGAGCGTCAGGCTGACCACCTCGGCACCCCGGGCGGCCGCCCGCAGGGCCAACTCGCCCCAGCCGGTGCCGATTTCCAGCAGGCGGGTGCCGGGGCCGACCCGGGCCAGGTCGAGCAGGCGGTCGATCTTCCGGCGTTGGGCGGCGGCCAGACCCGTCCGGTCCGCCAGCGGGCAGCCGTCGGCACCGGTCGGGAACACGGCCGAGGAGTAGGTCAGGGTCGGGTCGAGGAAGAGCGCGAAGAGCTCGTTCGACAGGTCGTAGTGCCGGGCGATGTTGCCCTTGGCCTGCTCCCGGCTGCCCCGCTCGGCCGCCGGGGGCCGCTGGACGTACACCCGGCGCAGCGGCTGCGCCCACCCCGGCACCAGGTGCTCCGGGGCGGCGGCGAGCACGGTCAACAGGCCCACCAGGTCGGGCGCGTCCCAGTCCCCGGCCTGGTAGGACTCGCCGAAGCCGATCAGCCCGCCGGCGCCGACCCGGTGGCAGAAGGTCTCCGGCCGGTACAGCCGCAGCACCGGGCTCCCCGGCGGGACGGGCACCAGGCTGCGGCCGTCGGGAAGCCGCACGTCGATGCCGCGCCGGCGGGCGATCCGGTGCAGGAGTCTGCGCGCCACCGCCGCGCGCAGCGGCACCCGGGGCACCCGGGCGACGTCGGGCCAGCGCAACGGGTCCACCGTGGTGGGGAGTTCGGTCAGGGTACGGGTGCTCATGGCTGGTCCACCTTCTCCCGGTCGGGGCGTGGCTGGACGGGCAGGCCGCGCAGCAGCAGTCGGATACCCTGGTATCGGATGTGCATGCTGACGGCGAAGGTGGCGCCGGGGTGCCGCAGTGCGGCGGCCAGCAACGCCCTTGCCCCGGCCGGACGTCGGACCCCGCGCACGGTGGCGGTGAAGGCCGGGCCGTCGGTGCGTTCGAGCCGGATGGTCAGGTCGAGCCGCGCGCCGGGCTCGGGCAGCCGCATCCGGTACCGGCCGTCCACCGGGAAGAACGGCGAGACGTAGAACTCCTTGTCGGCGTCGGCCCAGCCGTCGGCCGTCGGGCGCAGCAGGTAACGGTGCTGTCCGCCATAGGTGTTGTGCACTTCGGCGACCACGCAGACCGGCCGCCCGGCCGGGTCGTGGCACCAGTAGACCGTGAGCGGGTTGAACACGTGGCCGAGCGAGCGGGCCTGGGTGAGCATCAGCACCCGGCCGCCCTCGAGCTCCACTCCCGCCAGGGCCAGGTAGGTGTCCAGATTCTGACGGAGCGTCATCTCGTGGGACCCCGGATGGTCCTTCGCGCGGAACCGGGCCAGCGGGCGCAGCACGGCGGGCACCGGCGGCAGGTGGTCGAGGTCGACCAGCCACAGGTAGGTGCGGTGGGTGAAGGCGTGGCTCAGCGGGGTGCGGCGGGCGTGGCCGATCGTCGTCTCGTACAGCGCCGCGCCCCAGGGGCCGGGCAGGGCGGTGTTCATGGCACCACCTCCGTGGTGCGGGCGGCGGAGCCTGGGGCCTGCCTGGCCGGCAGCACGGTCCGGCCAGGCCCCAGCAGCGCGGCGGCGGCCTCCGCCCCCGAGCGGCAGCCGTCCTCGTGGAAGCCCCAGCCGTGGTAGGCCCCGGCGAACGCCGTTCTGCCGGTGGCGAGTTCGGGCAGCCGGCGCTGGGCGGCGAGGGTCTCGGCGGTGTAGACGGGGTGCTCGTAGACCGTCCGGGAGAGCACCGCCTCGGGCGGCACGGGGTGGGTGCGCGGCTCGTTGAGGGTGACCAGGTACTGCTCCGGGGTGTCCAGGCCGAGCAGCCGGTTGAGGTGGTAACTGACTTGGACGTTGCGGGAGTTGTTGGTGCAGCTCGGCATCAGGTAGTTCCAGGAGGCGCGGGCCCAGACCGCCCGGGGCAGGCGGGAGGCGTCCCGGTGCAGCACGGTGGGGTTGCGGGAGTACCGGAACGCGCCGAGCACCTCGCGTTCGGCGGCGGTCGGGTCGGCGAGCAGCCGGAGCGCCTGGTCGGCATGGGTGGCGATCACCACGGCGGCCGCCTCGTGGGTGGCGCCGTCCTTGGTGGTCACCGTCACCCCGTCGGCGTGCCGCACCACCGCCCGGACGGGGGCGCCCCGGTGCACCGCGCTCAGCCGTTCGGCGATCCGCTCCACGTAGGTGGCGGAGCCGCCGACCACGGTGCGCCAGGTCGGTGAGCCGGTGACGCCGAGCAGGCCGTGGTTGTCCAGGAAGGCGAACAGGTACCGGGCCGGGTAGTCGCCCGCGAGGTCCGGGGCGCAGGACCAGACGGCGGCCACCAGCGGGGTCACGAAGTGCGCGTCGAAGTACCGCCCGAAGCCGCACTCGGCGAGGAACTCCCGCAGGGTCGGCTCCCCGCTCCCCGGATCCGCGAGCAGCCGCCGGGCCCGGTGGTGGAACACCGGTACCTGCGCCAGCATCCGCAGGTACCGCCCCCGCAGCAGCACGTCCGGCCGCGCCAGCAGCCCGGCCGGCCCCCGGGCCCCCGCATACTCGAGGCCGCAGCCCTCGCACCGCACCGACATGCTCATCTCGCTCGGCCTGGTCCGCACCCCCAGCTCCCGGAACAGCGCCGTCAGCCGGGGGTACGTCCGCTGGTTGTGCACCAGGAACCCGGTGTCCAACGCCACCGCCCGCCCGTCCGCGCCCGTCACCCGCTGCGTGTGGGCATGCCCTCCGAGCCGCCCCTGCGCCTCGAACAGCACCACCTCGGCCCCGGCCCGCCGCAACTCGTACGCCGCCGTCAGCCCCGCCACCCCGGAGCCGACCACGGCGACCCTGCCACTGCTCTCGTATCGCGTCACACCGGTCATTCGGAGCCGCTCGCCGGACGGATTGGTCAGCTGCCGGGAGGACCACGACCCAGTGCGGCCGTCAGCCGAAGGCGAGGAGCATGACCGGTCGGCCGGTCGGGTGGAGGGAACCGCCGGCCGGCTCCAGGGTGACGCCGACGCCCGATGCGCCGTCGATGGCGCCGGTCAGGAGGACCGATCCGCCTGCGCCGGGTAGCAGGCCGGCGGGCCGCATGGTGCCGGCGTCGTCGTACCAGAGCTGGTAGGTGGTGCCGGCCTTCGGCTGTGGGAGTCCGGCGGCCAGGAAGGCTGCCTGGCCGCGGGCGGGCGACCAGACCACGGTGCCGCTGCCGGCGCCGTCCCGGGCGCTGACCGTCCGGGCGTCCGGCGCCGCGAGCAGGGCGGCGAAGCGGGCGGCGGAGGCTGCCGACGCCGAGGCGGCGGCCTGGGCGGCGGCCGCCCGGTCGCGGGCCTGGTCGGCCTCGCGGTGCTGCTGCACGGCGAGGCCGCCGAGCCCCACCGCCCCGGCCACCGAGGCCGCCAGCGCGAACCGGCCCCATCGCCGGGCGGGCCACCGCCGCCGCGCCCCGGCCGGGGAGACCGCGGCGACCGGCGCCAGCTGCCGCACCTCCGGCAGCGCCGCCAGCACCTGCTCCTTCAGACCGGCCGGCGGCGCGGCCGCCTCCGCCGCCCCGAGCCGCGCGAGCGTCTCGGCGAACTCCGCGACCTCCCCCGCGCAGGCCGAGCACCGGGCCAGGTGCCGCTCGAAGCCCTCCCGCTCGGCCGCGTCCAGCGCATGGGCGGCGTAAGCACCGCTGAGCGTGTGCAGATCGGGCGTCGTGCTCATGACCCCACCCCCAGGCAGTCGCGGAGGCGGATCAGTCCGTCCCGCATCCGGGTCTTGACCGTGCCGAGCGGCGCGCCGAGCATGTCGGCGACCTCCCGGTAGGAGTACCCCCGGTAGTAGGCCAGGGTCACCGACTCGCGCTGCAGCTCGGTGAGGGTGCGCAGACAGCGGCGGACCTGCTCCCGCTCCAGCCGCCCCTCCGCCTGCTCGGCGGTCTCGTCGAAGACGGGCGTGTGCGACCGCGCGGCGGCCAGTTGGTCCCGGTCGGCGGCGGCCTGCGCGGAGCGGACCCGGTCGACGGCCCGCCGGTGCGCCATGGTCAGCACCCAGGGGAGCACCTCGCCCCGGTCCGGCCGGTAGCGCGCGGCGGTGCGCCAGAGCTCGAGCATGACCTCCTGGGTCACCTCCTCCGACTGCGCCGAATCCCGCAGCACCCGCCGGACCAGCCCGAACACCGGCCCGGCCACCGCGTCGTACAGCCGCCCGAAGGCGTCGTGGTCCCCGAAGGCGACCTTGGCGACCAGCTCCTTGAGCTCCGGCCCACGCCAGCGCGGCGTGGGCAGCGGCACGACGGTACTCACCCCGCCACCTCCCCCACGCCGTTCGGACGGACGGCAGGCATGGCAAACCTCCACGAGTGGACCACCCGGCGGCCAGCCCGCCGACACCCGCCATTCGGAGCCGCTCACGGGCCGGATTGGTGCACGCTGGAATCCCGATCATTCTCCCGCGTCCCAGGAGCAACCATGGCCTCCACCGCCCCGCGCCGCTGCCTGGTCACCGGCGCGACCGGCTACCTCGGCGGCCGGCTGGTGCCGGAGCTGCTGGCAGCGGGGCACTCCGTACGCTGCCTGGTCCGCGACCCGTCCCGGCTGCGGGACCTCCCCTGGCGGGCCGAGGTCGAGGCGGTGGCCGCCGACGTGACCAGGCCGGCGACCCTCGAGGGCGCGTTCGACGGCGTCGAGGTGGCCTACTACCTGGTGCACTCGCTCGCCACCGGCCCCGGCTTCGAGGAGACCGACCGCGCCGCGGCCCGCGCCTTCGGCGAGGCGGCGGCCAGGGCGGGCTGCCGCCGGATCGTCTACCTGGGCGGGCTCACCCCGCGCGGGGTGCCCGAGGAGCGGCTCTCCCCGCACCTGCGCTCGCGCGCCGAGACCGGCCGGGCCCTGCGCGCGGGCGGTGTGCCGGTGGTGGAGCTGCGCGCGGCCGTGGTGCTCGGCTCCGGCTCGGTCTCCTTCGAGATGCTGCGCTACCTCACCGAGCGCCTGCCGGTGATGGTCACCCCCAGCTGGGTGGACACCCGGATCCAGCCGATCGCCGTCCGCGACGTGCTGCGCTACCTCACCGAGGCCGCCGCGCTCCCCGAGCACCCGGGCGGGCCCGGCTTGCCGCCGGAGACCGACCGGTCCTTCGACCTCGGCGGGCCCGAGGTGCTGACGTACCGGGAGATGATGCAGCGTTACGCCCGCCTCACCGGCCTGCACCGCCGGGTGATCGTCCCGGTGCCGGTGCTCACGCCCCGGCTCTCCAGCCACTGGGTCGGCCTGGTCACCCCGGTGCCGAACGCGCTGGCCCGTCCGCTGGTCGAGTCGCTGCGGCACGAGGTGGTCCGGGGCGAACAGGACATCGACGGTCTGCTGCCCGGCCCCGCGCCGATCGGCTTCGACCAGGCGCTGCACCTGGCCCTGCGCCGCATCCGGGACGCCGAGGTCACCACCCGCTGGTCCTCCGCCTCCGTCCCGGGCGCGCCGAGCGACCCGCTGCCCACCGACCCGGACTGGGCGGGCGGCAGCCTGTACCAGGACGTGCGCGAGCGCACCGTGGACACCCCGCCGGAGACCGTCTGGCGGACGGTCGAGGGCATCGGCGGGGACAACGGCTGGTACTCGCTGCCGCTCGCCTGGGCCGTCCGGGGCCTGCTCGACCGGCTGGTCGGCGGGGTCGGCCTGCGGCGGGGCCGCCGCGACCCGCACCGGCTGCGGGTCGGCGACGCGCTGGACTTCTGGCGGGTCGAGGAGATCGAGCCCGGGCGGCTGCTGCGGCTGCGCGCCGAGATGCGGCTGCCCGGCCTGGCCTGGCTCGAACTGACCGTCACTCCCACCCCCGAGGGCCGCACCCACTACCGCCAGCGTGCCCTCTTCCACCCGCACGGCCTGGCCGGGCACGCCTACTGGTGGTCCGTCGCGCCCTTCCACTCCGTGGTGTTCAACGCGATGGCCGACCGGATCACCGGCCGCACCGCCTGAACACCGACCAATCCGGCCGCCCGGCCGCTCCGAAGACGGGGTGTGAGCACCGAGACCCGAACCCCCCGCCGCCGTGACGCCGTGACGCGTGCGGCGGGGTACGCGACGGCCGGGCTGGCGGCCGCCGCAGCGGCGGTCGGCGCCGGGGAGCTGGCGGCGGCGCTCATCGGGCCGGACAGCGCCCCCGTGGTCGCGGTCGGTTCCGCCGCCATCGACCTGACGCCGACTCCGCTCAAGGAGTACGCCGTCCGCACCTTCGGCACCCACGACAAGACGGTGCTGCTCGGCGGCATCTACCTGACCATGATCCTGCTCGCCGCCGTGGCCGGGATCATCGCCGCCCGCCGCCCCCGGCTCGGCGCCGCCCTCTTCCTGCTCTTCGCCGTGCTCGGCACCTGGGCCGCACTCTCCCGCCCCACCGCGACGCGGTCGGACGCCCTCCCCTCCCTGGTCGCCGGAGCCGTCGGCGCCGCGACCCTGCTCCTGCTCACCCGGCTGCGCCGCCGGGCGGCGCCCAGCGTCGCGGCCTCGCCCGCCGGGCCCGGTCGGCGCACGGTGCTCCTCGCCACCGGCGGCACCTTCGCCGCCGCCGCGCTCGCGGGCTACGGCGGCCGCCGCCTCGCCGACAGCCGGTACGACGTCTCCGCCGCCCGCGCGGCCGTCCGTCTCCCGGCCCCGGCCGTGCCCGCCCGGCCGATCCCGGCCGCCCACCCGGCCGTCCCGGGACTGCCGCCCTTCCGTACGCCCGACGCCGACTTCTACCGGGTCGACACCGACCTCACCCTGCCGAGGATCGACCCCCGCGACTGGGCCCTGCGCGTGCGCGGCCTGGTCGACCACCCGCTGATGCTGACCTTCGACGAGCTGCTGCGCCGCCCCCTCACCGAGCTGGACCACACCCTCAGCTGCGTCTCCAACGAGGTCGGCGGCCCGTACGTCTCCACCACCCGCTGGCTCGGCGCCTCGCTGCCGGAGCTGCTCCGACAGGCCCAAGTGCGGTCCGGGGCCGACCAGTTGGTGGGGCGTTCCAAGGACGGCATGTCGATCGGCACCCCGTTGGAGTCCGTCCTGGACGGCCGGACGGCGCTGCTCGCGGTCGGCATGGACGGCGAACCGCTGCCCGTCGCGCACGGCTTCCCCTGCCGTACCGTCGTGCCCGGCCTCTACGGCTACACCTCGGCCACCAAGTGGCTGGTGGACCTGGAGGTGACCACCTTCGCCGCGTACGACCCGTACTGGGTCAAGCGAGGCTGGGACCGGACCGGGACGGTCCGGACGGCCTCCCGGATCGACGTCCCGGCGCCGTTCGCCCGGGTGCCCGCCGGCGCCGTCACCGTGGCCGGGACGGCCTGGGCCACCCACCGGGGCATCGCCGCCGTCGAGGTGCGCCTCGACGGGGGGCCCTGGGCCGAGGCGCGGCTCGCGGCCGACGCAGGCCCTGACCTCTGGCGGCAGTGGAGCTACGAGTGGGCGAACGCCCGCCCTGGCACCCACCGGATCGAGGTCCGCGCCACCGACGGCACCGGCGCCGTCCAGCCCGAGGCCCGCACGACTCCCTTCCCCGCCGGGGCGACCGGCTGGCACAGCACCGTCGTCACCGTCACCTGAGACCTCTCCGACGCCGTCCTGACGGCACCCCCTTGCCATCAACCACCCTCGAAACAGGAGCAATTCGATGTCCAGCACCCGCACCAAGACCCTCGCCACGCTGTTCGCGGCAGGCGTCCTCGCCACCGGCCTGACGGCGTGCTCGTCCGGCGGCGGCAGCAGTAGCAACTCGGCCACCTCCTCCGCCGCCGCGAGCGCCTCGCCGATGAGCGACCAGCCCTTCGGCGCGGCCTGCGCGGCGGTGCCGAAGGACGGCGCGGGCAGCTTCTCGGGCATGGCCCAGGACCCGGTCGCCACCGCCGCCTCCAACAACCCGCTGCTCTCCACCCTGGTCACCGCGGTGAAGCAGGCCGGGCTGGTGGACACCCTCAACTCGGCGCAGAACATCACCGTGTTCGCCCCGACCAACGACGCCTTCAACAAGATCCCGAAGGACACCCTGGCCGCCGTACTGGCCGACAAGGCCAAGCTCACCAAGATCCTCACCTACCACGTCAGCCCCTCCCGGCTGGCGCCCACCGCCCTGCCCGGCGCCCACAAGACGCTCGAGGGCGGTGAAGTCAACGTGACCGGCTCCGGCGAGGACTTCACCGTCAACTCCAACGCCAAGGTGCTCTGCGGCAACGTCCAGACTGCCAACGCGACGGTGTACATCGTCGACACCGTCCTGATGCCCACGTCCTGACCTGGACGACCGGTCTGCCGGGCCCCGCACACCCGCCGTTTCCCGGGGCCTGGCAGATTGGTCCTCATGAAGATCCGCCAGCCCGCCGTCACCGGGACCGACCCCGACGGCTGCTTCGCCCGTGAGGGCTCGCTCGCCAAGGTCACGCCCGTCTTCGCCCCGGTCGTCGAGACCGCCCGCGCGGCGGTCGCCGAGGCCTTCGGCGAGCGGCTGCACAGTGGCTACCTCTACGGCAGCATCCCGCGCGGCACCGCCCGGCCCGGCGTCTCGGACCTCGACCTCCTGCTCGCCCTCCGCCACACCCCCACCCCGGCCGACCGAGCCGCCGCCGACGCCCTGCAGGCCGCCCTGGACGGGGAGTTCGCGCAGATCGACGGCGTCGGCGTACTGCTCCACAGCGCCGAGACCCTGCTCAGCGAGGCGGAGCGGTACGACCTCGGCTGGTTCACCGCCTGCCTCTGCACCCCGCTGCTCGGCCCCGACCTCGCCGAGCAGCTGCCCCGCTACCGCCCCAGCACCGAGCTGGCCCGCGAGACCAACGGCGACCTGGCTCTCGCCCTCCCCCGCTGGCAGTCCCAACTCGCCACCGTCGCACCGGAGAAGATGACCCGCTACGTCAGCCGCAAACTGGTGCGCAGCGCGCTGACCCTGGTGATGCCCCGCTGGGGCGGCTGGACCAGCGATCTCGCCCACTCCGCCGAGGTGTCCGGCCACTACTACCCCGAGCGCGCCGACCAGCTGCGCCGCGCCGCCGCCGCGACCCCGGTCGACCTGCCGATGCTCCTCGACGACCTCGGCCCGTGGCTGGCCGCCGAGTACACCGCCGTGCACGGCACCCGCACCCCGCGCCCGTAGCAGCGCCGAGCGGCGACCGGGCCGGCCCGCACCAGCCCGATCGCCGCGCGCCCGACGGACACCGACAAGATCCGTAGCTGGGCGCCGAGGGAGCGGCAGGGGCGCGACATCCACCGCCAGTGGCCCGGCCTACGCACCTCGCGGTCCGGCCGACGCCTTGGGACAGCCCGCGGTGGGCTTCGCTGCTCGCCCGCCCCACCTCCCAGCGCAACCTAACCCACCCGCAAGCCCCCGTGACGGGCCGATCCGCAGATGACGTACCGGAACTCGTCCTCGCACCGGATCTCCCCGCGCGTGCCTCCGCCTACCTTCGGTGCAGGGGCGGGCCCGGGCCCGGGCCCGGCCAGGACCGAGCGAGGACGGCGCCGATGAGCATCACCACCACCCGTCGCAACGGGGCACCGCGCAGCGTCACCACGGTCCGGCTGCCGCCGGCCGACGACCTGTCCGTGCCGTATGTCCGCACCGAGATCTGCCCGGAGGCCCGGGAGGCCGCCCGGGTGGTGCTGGAGTCGGGCTGGGTCACCTCCGGCCCGCAGACGCAGGCCTTCGAGGGCGAGTTCGCCGAGCTGGTGGGCGCGCGGCACGCCGTCGCGGTCAGCTCCGGCACCGCCGCGATCGAGCTCGCGCTGCGGGCGATGCGGCTGCCCCCGGGCGGGCTCGTGCTGGTGCCGGACCTGACCTTCTGCGGCGCGGCACAGGCCGTGCTGCACGCGGGCCTGCGGCCACTCCTGGTGGACGTGGAGCCGGCCACCGGGATGCCCTCGGCCTCGACCGTCACCCGGGCCGTCCGGGCCTTCGGGCGCCCCGAGGCGCTGATGGCCCTGCACTATGCGGGCGCCCCGGCCCCCCTGCGCGAGCTGGGCGAGGCCGCCGGGCTGCCGCCGCACCGGGTCGTGGAGGACGCGGCGCACGCCGTCGGCACCTTCCTCGGCGGGCGGCCGGTCGGCGCGCTGACCAGGGCCGCCTGCTTCAGCTTCGCGGCCGCCGCGAACCTGCCGATCGGCGAGGGCGGCATGATCACCACCGAGGACGACGACCTCGCCGCCGCCTGCCGCCGGGCCCGCCTGCACGGCATGTCCACCGACGACTGGCGGCGCCACCAGCCCGGCGGGGCCTGGCAGTACGCCGTCGAGGAGCCCGGCCTGAAGGCCAACCTCACCGACCTGCACGCCGCGATCGGCCGCGCCCAGCTGCGCCACCTGCCCGGCTGGCAACGCCGCCGCGCGGGCCTGGCCGCCCGCTACACCGCCCGGCTGCGCACCGTGCCCGGCCTGGTGCTGCCCGACTCGCCGCTCCCGGGCCTGCACTCCTGGCAGCTGTACGTGGTCCGGGTCGGCCCCGGCTACCCCCTGCGGCGCAACCAGCTGGTCGCCCGCCTCGCCGAGCAGGGCATCGGCAGCGCCGTCCACTTCATCCCCCTGCACCGCCTCGGCTACCTGCGCCGCGCGGCGCTGCGCCCCCCTCAGGGCCTGCCCGGCGCCGACGCGCTCTTTCCGGAACTGCTCTCGCTCCCCCTGCACCCCTCCCTCACCGAGGCCCAGGTCGACCGGGTCTGCGAGACGCTCGCGCAGCTCGCCGACGGCCCGGGCCGCCCGCCGGGGAGGGCCTGAGACTTCGGCCGCCCCGGCGGCGTGGCGCTCAGCCGCTGCGCAGGTCGGTCTTGAGCCGGTTGGCGAGGGCCACGGCCTCCAGGCGGGAGTGGACACCGAGCTTGTCGAGGACGTTCTGCACGTGGGTGCGGGCGGTGTTGGTGGTCATGTCGAGGGCGCGGGCGATCTCGACCGTGCCGTCGCCCTCGGTGAGCCGCCGCAGCACCTCCAGCTCCCGGTGGGTCAGCCAGCGAAGCGACCGGCTGCCGGTGGCGGGGCTTCCCTGCCGGGCCTCCAGGGCCAGGTTGGCCTCCACGAACAGCTCGCCGGCCAGGATCCGCCGCAGCGCCCGGTCCAGCGCGTCGACCCCCCGGTCCTTGCTGAGGTAGCCCGCGGCCCCCGCCTCGATGGCGATCTCCACCACCCCCGGGTCGGCCTCCCGGGAGAGCGCCAGGATGCGGGTCTCGGGGGCGGAGCGGTGGATCTGGTCCACCACGTCCAGCGCCCGGCCGTCGCTGAGGTGCAGGTCGAGCAGGCAGGCGTCGGGCCGGTGGTCGAGCACCGCCCGCAGCAGCCCGCCGCGGGTGGTGGCGGTGGCCCGGACTCGGTAGCCCCGGCCGGTCAGCGCGAGCGCCAGCGCGTCGGCGAGCAGCCGCTCCGCGTCGGCGACCACGAGTGCCACCGGCCAGCCGCCCGGCCCCCGGACCTCGCCGTGCCCGGCACCGGCCGTGGCACCACCCCCGGCCTCGGCCGGACGCCGGGCGGGTGGTCTGCCCGGGGCGGGCTCGGCGGTGACCACCAGGGGCCCTCCCTTCACTCACCGGGCCGCTCGCGGCTGTCCGCGGTGTCTGGTCCTCCCTTCAGGGAAACAGACCGCCCCCGCCCCGGCCACCCGTGGCGGGCCCCCCGCGGGCGTGGCAGCCTCGAAGACATGACGGGCGCAGTCCGGGTCGTGGTCGCCGACCGGCGCCGCACGGTGGCCGAGGTACTGGCCACCGGCCTCCACCAGGTCGGCCTGACCACCCACGCCGTCACCGAACTGGCCGAGGCGCGCAGGCTCGCCGACGCGGGCCGGGCCGATCTGGTGGTGGCGGACATCGGCCTGCTGACCGCCGCGCACCGCACGGACCACGGGGGCACCCACGACGGCGACTGGGGCACCGGGCTCGGCGTACCGCTGGTGGTGCTGAGCGACGGTGCCCGCGGGGACGGGTTCGTCACCACCGCCGTACGGGCAGGGGTGCGCGGGTGGGTGCCCAAGGACAGCACGCTGCAGCACCTGCTGGTGGTGATCCGGGGCGTGCTGCGGGGCGAGACCTGGCTGCCGCCGCCGCTGCTCACCCGGGTGGTGGACGAGCTGATCGCGCAGCGCTCGGCCCAGGACGAAGGCGCCGAGCGGCTGGCCACCCTGACCGCCCGTGAGCGCGAGGTGCTCGGCTGCCTCTGCGCGGGCCTGAGCCGGCCGGAGATCGGCCGCCGGCTCTTCCTCTCCACCAACACCGTCCGCACCCATGTGCAGAACCTGATGCTCAAGCTCGACGTGCACTCCGCCGTGGCCGCCGTCGCCCTCGCCAACCGGGTCGGCCCGCCGCCTCCGGCCTGAGCCCACGCCGCCCCCTCCGCCGTACCGCTGCCGTACCGCCGCCGTTCCGTGGCCGCCCGGTTGCGTCCGGTAACCGCCGGGTTTCAGTCATGTTGCCGACCGGTCGCACCGGCCGCCTCCGGGGGGCCGTGTGGCGTCCGGCGCGTGAACCGCACGGTGGTACGGACACGACCGTCCCCGGGGCGCGATCCGGCGCACCACCCCGTCACCACCCCGCCGTTCGCCACACCGACCGGGTCGGCCGCGGTGACCCTGCGCAGGCGGGTGGACACACAGCGCATTCCCGTAGTTCCCGGCACCCCCGGCCGCGCCGACCGCGGCGGTACCGGTGGCATATTCAGCCAATGCCCCAGGGCCCCTCTGGCGACCTTGGCGAGACTGCACCATGCTCGGCGAGGAACAGCGCCACCCCAGCTGTCGGGAGCTGACGATCAGTCAATTCCTGCTTACTGCTTGATAGTTGCCAAATCATCGCCGCTCTCACGACCAGGAGTCCCAGGTGGACGCACGGTACGAGGCGTACTCCTTCGCCGATCCGCACTACTACGACTCCCCGGTCCGCTGGGGAGCCCCGGAGGAGTTCGCCCTGACGCAGGAGCCCGCCCCCCAGGGGTGGGTCCGGCGGGACCGCGGCATCTGGGCCGGTCTGCAGCCCGAGGGCGTCCAACTCCCGGACCAGGGCTGGAAGATCCACGTCTCCGCCACCCTGGAGGAGCGCCGCACCCGGCGCGGCGACAGCCTGCCCTACCGGGTGGAGCAGGCCCTGCACTTCTCCAACGCGGGCGGCATCTACCTGGCCCGCGACCCGGAGACCGGGCAGCAGCTAGTGCTCAAGGAGGCCCGCCCGTACGCGGGGCTCGACCAGCGCGGCACCGACGCCGTGGCCCGGCTGACTCACGAGGCCGAGATGCTCCGGCGCCTGGACGGCGTGCTCGAGGTACCCCGGCTGCTGGCCGAACTCACCTCCTGGGAGCACCGGTTCTGGCCAGCCCGGCCGACGAGTTCGTCCAGTCGGCGCTAGGCGCCGCCGGGTTCGCCGTACCGGGCCTGAGCGGAGCGGCGGTCGACCTGCGGGCCCTGGCGGCCCTGCGGCTGTGGCTGTTCCTGCCCGTCCCCCAGCTGCTGGCCCTCGACCCGGGGAAGGCCGGACAGCTGGCCCGGGCCGCCGCCGAGCGCTTCCCGCTCCCGCCCGGCTACGCCGAGCGCATCCTCGACGGTCTCGACGCCGCCCCGCAGGAGAGTGAACACCAGCGGCTGACCGGCCTGTTGAGCAGCTTCGAGGCCGACTGGCCCGCACTGCGCGAGGCGCTGGCCACCGGCATCCGGGCCGCCGCCACGCCCGAGCGCACCGACCGCCTCTTCCCGGGGGACATCGCCCAGTTCGAGGTGGACGCGCTCTCGCTGGCACACGGCGCTGCCGGGGTGCTGTACGCCCTCCACAGCACCGGCGCCGGGGTCGACCAGGCCCACCTGGACTGGCTGGTGGCGGCCGAGCGGCGGCGCCCGCCCCGGCCCGGCCTCTACACCGGCAGCCACGGCGTGGCCTACACCCTCGATCTGCTCGGCCGCACCGCCGAGGCGCGTGAACTCCTCGACCAGCTCCTCCCGCTGCCACTGGAGGCACAGGGCAACGACCTGGCCGCCGGCCTGCCCGGCACCGTGCTCACCCTGCTGCACTTCGCCCGGACCGCACCCGAGCTGCTCGGCCACGCACTGGCCGCCGCCGAGCTGCTGGCCGAACGGCAGGACAAACTGCCCGCCCCCGCCGAGGCCCCGATCGGGCTACTGCTCGGCGGCGCCGGACAGGCCCTCGCCCTGCTGCGGCTGCACGAACGCACCGGCCACACCGAGCTGCTCGACCGCGCCGAGCAGACCCTGGAGGCGGAACTGGCGCGCTGCGTCCTCCTCCCCGACGGCCCCCGGGTGCTGCCGTACCTGCAGCAGGACGGCACCGGTATCGGGCCGGTGCTGACCGAACTCCTGCGGCTGCGCCTCGGCCCGCCGGGCCGACCGGGTGCTGCTGCTCGGCGGCGAGGGCGCGGCACTCGGCAGCCATGCCGAACTCCTGTGCCGCTCCCCCGAGTACGCCCGGCTGGTCAGTGCGGGTGACGGCTCCGCTGCGCCCGGATCAGCTCCGCGTACCGCCGGCCGCTGGTCTTGACCGTCCGACGCTGGGTCGGGTAGTCCACCCGGACCAGGCCGAACCGCTTCTCGTAGCCGTACGCCCACTCGAAGTTGTCGAGGAGCGACCAGGCGAAGTACCCGGCCAGCGGCGCCCCTTGGGCCACCGCCCGGGCGCAGGCAGCCAGGTGCTGCTCGAGGTAGGCGGTGCGTTCGGGGTCGTGCACGCTGCCGTCGGCCGCCGGGGTGTCCTGGTACGCGGAGCCGTTCTCGGTGACGTAGATCCGCCGCGCGCCGTATTCGTGGGTGAGCCGCAGCAGCAGCTGCTCCAGGCCCGGGGCGTGCACCTCCCAGGGCATCGCGGTGAACTCGGGCCCGGGGCCGCTCACCTGGCGGAAGTACGGTGCCGGTCCGGTCTCGTCGGCGGCCACGATCTGGCGGAAGTAGTAGTTCAGGCCGAGCCAGTCCAGCGGGGCGGCGACGGTCTTCAGGTCGGCGTCCCCCAGCGGCAGTTCGACGCCGTACACCTCCACCATGTCCGCCGGGTGGCCCCGGCCGAGCACCGGGTCGAGCCACCAGCGGTTGATGTGCCCGTCGGCGCGGACGGCCGCCGCGAGGTCCGCCGGGTCGTCGCTCGCCGGCTCGACCGTGCTGAGGTTGTTGACGATGCCGACCTGCGCGCCGGGCACGGTGGCCCGCAGCGCCTGGACGGCCAGGCCGTGCGCGAGGTGCAGGTGGCAGGAGGCCCGCACGGCGGCGGTCAGGTCGGTCAGGCCGGGAGCCATCGCGCCGTCCAGGTGGCCGATCCAGGCCGAGCAGAGCGGCTCGTTGAGGGTGGCCCAGTGGGTGACCCGGTCTCCCAGGCGCTCGCCGACGGCCGCCGCGTACTCGCCGAAGCGCTCGGCGGTCGACCGCTCGGGCCAGCCGCCCCGGCTCTGCTGGGCCTGCGGGAGGTCCCAGTGGTAGAGCGTGGGGAAGGGGGTGATCCCGGCGGCCAGCAGTCCGTCCACCAGGCGGTCGTAGAAGTCGAGCCCGGCGGGGTTGACCCGGCCGTCGGCCAGCGGCACCACCCGGGGCCAGGCGATGGAGAACCGGTAGGAGTCCAGGCCGAGTTCGCCCATCAGCGCGATGTCCTCGGGCCAGCGGCGGTAGTGGTCGCAGGCCACGTCCCCGGTGTCGCCGCCGGCCACCTTGCCGGGCGTGTGCGAGAAGGTGTCCCAGATCGAGGGGGCCCGGCCGTCCTCGGCCGCCGCGCCCTCGATCTGGTAGGCGGCGGTGGCCGCGCCCCAGCGGAAGCCTGCCGGGAGCTCGAAGTCCATGATCTGCCTTTCCACGGTGGTCACTTGACGGCCCCGGCGGTCAGCCCGGCGACCAGGTAGCGCTGCAGCAGCAGGAACCCGGCGACCACCGGCACGCTCACCACCAGCGAGGCGGCCATCACCTGGTTCCAGTAGACGTCGGTCTGGGTCGCGTAGCCCTGCAGTCCGACCGCGAGGGTGCGGGTGGTGTCGTTGGTGAGCACCGAGGCGAAGAGCACCTCGCCCCAGGCGGTCATGAAGGCGTACACCGCCACCGCCACGATCCCCGGCACGGCGGCGGGCACCACCACCCGCACCAGGGTGCGCACCGGCCCGCAGCCGTCCACGGCCGCCGCCTCGTCCAAGTCCCTCGGGATGGCGTCGAAGTAGCCCGCGAGCAGCCAGATCGAGAACGGCAGCGAGAAGGTCAGGTAGGTCAGGATCAGCCCGCCCCGGCTGCCGTAGAGCGGCAGGCCGGTGGAGTTGCCGATGCCGACCAGGAGCAGGAAGAGCGGCAGCAGGAAGAGGATGCCGGGGAACATCTGGGTGGAGAGTACGGTGACGGTGAACGCCCGCCGGCCGCGGAACCGGTAGCGGCTCACCGCGTAGGCCGCGAGCACCGCCACCAGCACCGAGCACACGGTCGAACCGGCACTCACGACGGCTGAGTTGACCAGGTAGCGGCCGAGCGGCACGGTGTGCCAGATGTCCAGGTAGGGCCGCAGCGTCACCGTGCTGGGGATCCAGCGGAACGGGCCCTGCACGTCCTGCAGCGGCTTGAGCGAGGAGCTGAGCATCACCAGCACCGGGGTGAGCGCGAAGGCGGTCAGCAGGGTGAGGAAGATCCGCCTGGTCCAGCGGAAGGAGGCCGGGCGGTCAGTCATCGGAGCGCCTCCGGTGGGTTGCCAGCAGGTAGAGCGCCGTCACCAGCAGCAGGAAGAGCAGCAGCAGGACGGACATCGCCGAGCCCGCGCCGAAGTTCCAGGTGACGAAGGAGGCCTGGTAGATGTGCACCGAGACCAGGTCGGCGGCCTCCGGCGCCGAGCGGCCGAAGAGCACGTACGGGGTGTTGAAGTCGTTGAAGGTCCACAGGAACAGCACCAGCACGAGCACCTGGTTGACCGGCCGCAGCGCCGGCAGGGTGACCGCCCGCAGCTGCCGCCACACCCCGGCGCCGTCCAGCGCCGCCGCCTCGTACAGCTCGCGCGGGATGCTCGAGAGCCCGGCGGTCAGGGTGAGGAAGGCGAACGGCCAGGACCGCCAGACCGAGACGGTGACCAGCGCGGTGAAGCTGTTGTCCCCGATCAGCCAGAACGGCCGCCCCGAGGTGAGGTGCAGCTGGTCGTGGAGCAGGTGGTTCACCAGGCCGGTGTCGCGCTGGAACATGAACGACCAGGTGATGACGGCCGCGTAGACCGGCAGTGCGTACGGCACCAGGAAGAGCGCCCGCAGCAGGCCCCGGCCCCGGAAGGCGTCCTGGGTGAGCACGGCCGCGGCCAGCCCGATCAGCCAGGAGAGGCCGACCGAGAGCGCGGTGAAGCCGCAGGTCACCCAGAACGAGTGCAGCAGGGCCCGGCCGACGGGGGCGTGGAAGTCCACCGCCGTACGGAAGTTGGCCAGTCCGGCCCAGGGGGCGGCGGTCCAGTCGCGGATGAAGAACTGGGTCAGCCGGCGCAGGCTCATCAGCAGGCCGGTGACCATCGGCAGCAGGTGGACCAGGAGTTCGAGCAGCAGGGCGGGCAGGAGCAGCAGGTACGGGGTCGCGCGGCGGCGCAGGCCGCCCATCAGTTCGCCGGCATCTGCTGCTGCGCCTTGGCGAGTTCGGCCTTGACGGTGTCGGCGGTGACGGGCTTGCCGGCGGCGGCCGCGGCGAGCAGGTTCTTCACGGCGGTGCCGACCAGGGTCTCGAACTGGCTCTCCGCCGCGACCTGCGGCAGCGGCTGGGCCCGGTGCGCGAGCACGTCGGAGAGGGTCTGCAGCTCCGGGGTGGCGAAGGCGGGGTCGGCTCCGGCGTCCTTGACCGGCGGGATGGAGCCGTAGGCCTTGTTGAGCGTCTTCTGCTCCTCGGCGCCGGTCATGAAGGCGGTGAACTTGCACGCGCCGTCCAGGTTGTGGCTGTTCCTGAAGACGGCGAGGTTGATCCCGGCCACCATCGAGCTCGTCTGCTGCGTGCCGGTGGCGGCCGCCGGGGCGGGCACCGGGGCGACGCCGTAGTCCGCCTGGTCCATGCCGTGGGACTTCAGGCTCGCGCCCGCCGCCTGCCACATCAGCATGGCGGCCTTGCCGGTGGCGAAGTCGGTGACGGACTGGTTGTTGGCGTACTCGGCGTTGCCGGGCGCGGCGATGTGGTCGGCGCCGATCAGGTCGACGTAGGACTGCACGGCGGCGACGGCGGCGGGGCTGTCGAACTGCGGGTGGCCGCCGGCATCGAAGAAGTCGGCGCCGTGCTGCTTGCCGAGGGTGAAGGCGTGGTGCACGTTCTCCGAGACATTGCCGCCCTCGATCGCGATGCCGTACCGGCCGCCGGTGGTCAGCTTCCTGCCGTCGGCGACCAGCTCCTCCCAGCTGGCCGGCGGGTGGTCGATCCCGGCGGCCTGGAAGAGCTTCTTGTTGTAGTAGAGCCCGTAGGCCATCGAGTAGAGCGGCACCGCCGCCGGGTCCTTGCCGGGGGCGCCGGCGGAGGCGAGGGTGGCGGGCAGGAAGCGGTCCCTGCCACCGACCTTGGCGAAGGTGGCGTCGTCGAAGGGCAGCAGCGCGCCGGTGGCCTGCAGCGAGGCGGACCAGCTGTTGCCGATGTTGAGCACGTCGGGGCCCTGGCCGGAGGCGGTGGCGGCGAGGATCCGGTTCAGCAGGTCGGACCACGGCACCACCTCCAGGGTGACCTTGATGCCGGTCTGCTGCTCGAACTTCTTCAGCTCGGGCTCCAGGACCTGCTTGTCGTTCTCCAGGCTGGTGCCCTGGTTGGAGGCCCAGTAGGTGAGTGTGGTCGGGCTGCCGGCGGAGGAGCCGGTGGCACTGCCGCCGCCGCAGCCGGTGGCGGTCAGGGCGAGGGCGGCGGCGAGCGCGGCGACGGGGACGGCGCGGGCGGGGCTCGGGGGCATGGCTGGGGCCTCTCAGTGGGTTACTGTCAAGCTCAGAGCCTTACTTCACGGCGTGATCTAACTGGCCGGAAATGGTGGCGTCAAGACTTCGCGCAGCGGTAGATTGCGCTCGGAGAGGAGCTGTGATGACAGCGCGAGGCAAGCGGACCGTGCGTGACCTGCGGCGGGGCAGCAGGTCGATCCTGCTGCGCCGGGTGTACTTCGACGGGCCGATCAGCCGCCAGGAGCTCGGGCAGAGCACCGGCCTGAGCGCGGGCTCGATCAGCAACGTCACCGCCGAGCTGCTCGCCGACGGGCTCCTGGAGGAGTGCGGCTCGGTGGAGTCCGACGGCGGCCGCCCGCGCATCCTGCTCCGGGTGCCGCCGGGCCGGGCCCGGCTGGTCGGGGTGGACGTGGGCGAGACCCAGGTCCGGGTCGCCCTCTTCGACCTCGCACTGACCGAACTCGCCGCCAGCGACCATCCGTTGACCGACGGCGGGCACGACGTCGGCCAGGTGGTGGCCGCCGTCCTCGGCGGGCTGGACGAGGTGCTGGCCGGCACCGACCCGGCCACCGTGCTCGGCGTCGGCATCGGCGTGCCCGGCATCGTGGAGCAGGGCGATCCGGCCGCCGACGGGCACGGCATCGTGGTGCACAGCCAGACCATCGGCTGGGACGCCGTGCCGCTCGGCCGCCTGCTCCGCGCCGGGACGTCACTGCCGCTGTACGTGGACAACGGCGCCAAGACGCTCGGGCAGGCCGAGATGTGGTTCGGGGCCGGGCGCGGCGCCCGGCACGCCGTGATCGCGCTGGTCGGCTCGGGCGTCGGCGCCTGCGTGATCGTGGACGGCGCCCGGTTCCGGGGCGCGACCAGCAGCGCGGGCGAGTGGGGGCACACCCGCCTGCACGTCGGCGGGCGGCGCTGCCGCTGCGGCGCCCGCGGCTGCCTGGAGGCCTACGTCGGAGCGGCGGCCCTGGTGAAGTGCTGGGGCCGTGCACCCGCCGGGGCCGACGACAAGGCCGGGCTCGCCGCACTGCTCGGCGCCGCCACCGACGGCCAGCAGGCCGCCGTCGAGCTGCTCGACGAGGCCGCCGAGTACTTCGGCGCCGCCATCGCCGATCTGGTCAACCTCTTCAACCCCGAACGCATCGTGATCGGCGGCTGGGCCGGCCTGCTGCTCGGCCCCCGGCTGCTCCCGGGCATCCGCCGCTCCGCCGCCCGCCACGCGCTGCGCTTCCCCCACGCCCAGACCTCGATCGAGCTCGGCACCCTCGGCCCCGACGCCGTCACGGTCGGGGCCGCCGCCCTGCCGCTCTCCCACTTCCTCGACTCCGGCGGCGACCTGACACAGCGCTGACCTTCCACCACCGCAGTCGAGTTCACGGCGTGAAGAAAGGACCGCCGAGGGGTTGACGCACGCCGCCGCGGCCCCGGAGACTCCCGGACGGGGAACCCTCCGCCCGCCGCACGGCCCGCGCCCCTTCCCCCACCCCCACCCATCGCAGGAGAAGCCCGTGAGGCTCGCTTCAGCACGCTCCCGCCCGGCGCTGGCCGCGCTGCTCGGCCTGGCCCTGTTCCTGGCCGCCCCGCTCACCACACCCCCCACCCCCGCCCACGCGGCCACCGACACCCTGCTCTCGCAAGGGCATTCGGCCACCGCCTCCTCCACGGAGAACGCGGGCACCCCCGCCTCCGCCGCCTTCGACGGCGACACCGCCACCCGCTGGTCCTCCGCCTTCACCGACGCCCAGTGGCTGCAGGTCGACCTCGGCGCCCCGGCCGCCATCGACCGCGTGGTGCTCACCTGGGAGGCGGCCTACGGCAAGGCCTACCAGCTGCAGACCTCCTCCGACGGCGCCACCTGGACCACGATCTACTCCACCACCACCGGCACCGGCGGCACCGAGACCCTGGGCGTCACCGGCACCGGCCGCTACCTGCGCCTCAACGGCCAGGCCAGGGGCACCGCCTACGGCTACTCCCTCTGGGAGCTCCAGGTCTACGGCACCCCGGCGGCCGCCGCCTGCGGCAGCACCGACGCCGCCCAGGGGCATCCGGCCACCACCTCCTCCACCGAGAACGCGGGCACCGCGGCCTCCGCCGCCTTCGACGGCGACCCGGCCACCCGCTGGTCCTCCGCCTTCACCGACGCCCAGTGGCTCCAGGTCGACCTCGGCAGCAGCCAGCAGATCTGCCAGGTGGTGCTCAGTTGGGAGGCGGCGTACGGCAAGGCCTACCAGCTGCAGACCTCCCCCGACGGCACCACCTGGACCACCATCTACTCCACCACCACCGGCACCGGCGGCACCGAGACCCTGGGCGTCACCGGCACCGGCCGCTACCTGCGCCTCAACGGCCAGGCCAGGGGCACCGCCTACGGCTACTCCCTCTGGTCGATGGCCGTCCACACCACCTCCGGGCCGATCCAGGGCGGCGGCGACCTCGGCCCGAACGTCCTGGTCTTCGACCCCTCGATGACCGACATCCAGTCCAAGCTGGACGCCGTCTTCGCCAAGCAGGAGACCAACCAGTTCGGCATCGACCGCTACGCGCTGCTCTTCAAGCCCGGCACCTACAGCGGCCTCAACGCGCAGATCGGCTTCTACACCTCGATCGCGGGCCTGGGCCTGAACCCCGACGACACCACCGTCAACGGCGATGTCACCGTGGACGCGGGCTGGTTCAACGGCAACGCCACCCAGAACTTCTGGCGCTCGGCGGAGAACCTCGCGCTCAACCCCGTCAGCGGCACCGACCGCTGGGCCGTCGCCCAGGCCGCCCCGCTGCGCCGGATGCACATCAAGGGCGGCCTCAACCTGGCCCCCAACGGCTACGGTTGGGCCAGCGGCGGCTACCTCGCCGACTCCAAGGTGGACGGCCAGGTCGGCAACTACTCGCAGCAGCAGTGGTACACCCGGGACAGCTCCATCGGCGGATTCAGCAACGGCGTATGGAACCAGACCTTCTCCGGCGTCCAGGGCGCGCCCGCCCAGAGCTTCCCCAACCCGCCCTACAGCACCCTTCCCAGCACGCCCGTCTCCCGGGAGAAGCCCTACCTCTACCAGGACGCGTCCGGCTACCGGGTGTTCGTGCCCGCCAAGCGCACCGACGCCGTTGGCGTCTCCTGGGCGAACGGCGCCACCCCCGGCACCTCGCTGCCGCTGAGCCAGTTCTACGTGGTCAAGGCCGGCGCCACCGCCGCGACCATCAACGCCGCGCTCGCCCAGGGCCTCAACCTGCTCTTCACCCCCGGGGTCTACCACGTGGACCGGCCCATCGACGTGACCCGGCCCGACACCGTGGTGCTGGGCCTCGGCCTGGCCACCCTGGTGCCGGACAACGGCGTCACCGCGCTGCGCACGGCCGACGTGGACGGCATCCGCCTCGCCGGTCTGCTGATCGACGCCGGGCCCGTCAAGTCGCCCGTGCTGATCCAGCTCGGCCCGGACGGCTCGGCCGCCGACCACACCGCCGACCCGACCACCGTGCAGGACGTGTTCGTCCGGGTCGGCGGCGCCGGGGCCGGCCAGGCCGGCACGGCGATGGCGGTCAACAGCAACAACGTGATCGTGGACCACACCTGGCTCTGGCGGGCCGACCACGGCACCGGCGTGGGCTGGACCGTCAACCCGGCCGACTACGGCCTGGTCGTGCACGGCAACGACGTGCTGACCACCGGGCTGTTCGTGGAGCACTTCGAGAAGTACGACGTCGAGTGGTCCGGCGAGCGCGGGCGGACGATCTTCTTCCAGAACGAGATCGCCTACGACGCGCCCAACCAGGCCGCGGTGCAGAACGGCTCGGTCAAGGGCTGGGCCGCGTACAAGGTGGACGACACCGTCAAGGTCCACGAAGGCTGGGGCCTGGGCAGCTACTGCTACTTCAACGTGGACCCGACCATCCGGATGGACCACGGCTTCGAGGTGCCGAACACCCCGGGTGTGAAGTTCCACGACCTGCTGGTGGTCTCGCTCGGCGGCAACGGCCAGTACGACCACGTGGTCGACTCCACCGGCGCGGCCACCTCCGGCACCGGCACCACCCCCTCCACCGTCCTCTCCTACCCCTGACCCGCCGGCCACCCGCCCGGCGCATGATCCGCCGGGCGGGTGGTAAGGGTACGGAGAACGGACACCGGACGGATCGGAAGGGCCTGGCCATGACGGCGAGTTGGGACGAGAGCGTCGAGCAGCTGGAGATCACCCTCGGTGCGTACACCTTCGACGCGTACGCCGCGGGGCCGCAGGAGGGCGAACTGGTCCTGCTGCTGCACGGGTTCCCCGAGTTCGCCGACTGCTGGGGCGCGGCGCTGACCGAGCTCGCGGCGGCCGGGTACCGGGCGGTCGCGGTGGACCAGCGCGGCTACTCGCCCCGGGCCAGGCCCGCCGAGGTCTCCGCCTACCACGTGGACGCGCTGGTCGAGGACGTCCTCGGCTTCGCCGACGCGCTCGGCGCCCGCCGATTCCACCTGCTGGCACACGACTGGGGCGGGCTGGTCGCCTGGGCGGCGGCCGCCCGACACCCCGAGCGGATACGCACCCTCTCCGTGCTCGCCACCCCGCACCCCGGCGCGCTGCAGGAGGCCCTGCGCGGCGCCACCGACCAGGCGGAGCGCTCGAAGTACGTCCAGCTGTTCCAGGCGCCCGGCCACAAGGCCGAGCAGGTGCTGCTGGCCGAGGGCGGGGAGCCACTGCGTGGGGTCTACCAGGGCGCGGTGGCGCAGGAGTTGGTCGAGGACAACCTCCGGCGTCTGGCCGCGGGCGCGCTCACCGGCGGGCTCAACTGGTACCGCGCCGTCCCCGGCACCTTCGAGACCGAGGTGGCGCCCGTCACCGTGCCCACCCTCTACGTCTGGGGCACCGAGGACATGGCGCTCGGGCCGGACGCGGCCGCGCTGACCGCCAAGTACGTCGAGGCCGCCTACCACTTCCTCCCGCTCGACGGGGCCACCCACTGGCTGCCCGAGGCGGACGCCGAACGGTACCTGCCGGCCGTCCTCGCCCACCTGGCCCGCTGAGTGCTCAGCCCAGCAGCACGGCGCCCAGGGTGGCCGGGCGGAACAGCAGGGTCGGCGGTGCCACCAGCGTCATCACCTGGTAGAACGCGGCCGCGACCTTCGGGTCCTTGGTCGCCCGGGCCAGCACCCGGTCCAGGAAGAGGTGTTGGACGCGCAGTGCCGGCCCGCTGCGCGCGCCCTCGGTGGCCGCGAAGCGGGCGTCCTCGCTGGAGGACATCACCCACGGGTCCTTGGTGAGAGCCGCGACGGCCCTGCGGGCCGCCGCGGCCGCCGGGTGGCCGATGCCGCCGTGCCGCTCCACCGCGGCCCGCAGCGCCCCGGCGCCGAACGCGGCCACCGTCAGCCCCTGGCCGTACACGGGGTTGAAGGTGCAGGAGGCGTCGCCGATCACCACCAGGCCCTCGGGGGCCTGGCGCTCGTAGTGGCGGCAGACCGCCGGGCCGGGCAGGAAGCCGCGCACCTCGCCCGCCGGGGCGGCCGCGGCGACGGCCTCGCGCATGCTGGAGTCGCGCAGCAGCTCCAACTGGCGCAGGAACCCCGCCTCCCCCGGCTCCGGCTCGCCACCGCGCATCCCGCCGACACTGACGATCCAACGCCCGTCCTCCACCGGCAGCAGCACGCCGAGCTGGCGGATGTCCGGGGCCTTGGTCTGCAGGTAGAGCGCCTCGAAGTCCAATTCGAGCCCCACCGGCCGGTGGTAGAGCCGGCTGGCGTACCGGACGCCGGCGTCCACCCGCTCCTCGGGCACCGGCGGGGCGCCGAGCGCCGCCAGCCAGCCGGCCGCTCCGGCCGCCCGGCCACTGGCGTCCACCACCAACCGCGCGTCCAGCCGCCGGGTTTCGCCGCCCTCGCCGCGCTCGCGCACCAGCACGCCGGCGACCTCGGCGGGCGTGCCGAGCAGGCCGACCGCCTCGGTGCCCTCGAGGAAGCGGATCGAGGGCTCGGCCCGCACCCTGGCACGCAGCACGTGCTCGAGCACCGGGCGGGTGCAGGAGAGCATCCGCAGGTCGCTGACGTGCTCGGCCATCCAGCCCGCCGGGCTCAGCCAGCGCAGCCCCTGGGCCATGTTGACCCAGACCGCGCCGGCCGCCACCAACTCCTCGCGGATCCCGGGAACTTGCTCCTCCAGTGCCCGGTGACCGGCTTCCAGCAGCAGGTGGGCGTGGCGCCCCTGGGGCACACCGGCCCGGAAGGCGGCCGCCGCCGGGTAGTGGTCCCGCTCGACCACCACGATCTCCTCGGCCTGCCCCCGCAGCGCCCACGCCGCCAACAGCCCGGCGTGCCCGCCACCGACCACCACTGCTTTGCCCGTGCCGGGCGCCGCTCCCTGACCAGTCATGCCACGCATGGTAGTCATCCGGTGGCTCAGTGGTACACGGACGGTCCGCCCCCGCTGCACCCGGCGGAAGCACGGGCCCGCACACGCGCGCCGGGTGCGCCCCACGAGCCACCCCGGCTAAGGCGTGACCTCCGGATCACGCCGGGCGACGACTCCCTCGACCAGGAGCCTCAGCACCGCCAGGAGTTCGGCCTCCAGCGCACCCCGCTCCGCCACCGGCACCTCCCGGGACCACCGGTAGAGCGTGCCGACGTACAGGTCGCGCAGCACCTCGCCCACCTGCTGCGGGCCGACCCCGTCGCGCAGTTCGCCCCGGACGGCCCCCTCCGCCAGGATCCGGCCGAAGGTCTCGGCCACGTACGGCTCCTCGAGCAGCGGCCGCCCGGCCTTGACCCAGGCCGTCAGCATCGCGACGGTGACCTCCCGCTCCTCCTCGCTCACCCGCCCGAGCACCGTCATGAAGTGCTCCAGCCGGGCGCCTAATCCGTCACCGCGCGGCGATCCGCCCGCCAGCAGGGCGTCCGCGAGCCTGACCCGCCGCCGCTCGCCCCACTCGGTGACCAGATCTTCCTTCCGCTGGAAGTAGTTGAAGAACGTCCCGCGCGCCACATCGGCCCGCTCGGCGATCTCCTCGATCGAGGTGCGGTCGTAACCCTGCGCGGTGATCAGGCTCAACCCCGCCTCGTACAGCCGCTCCTGGACCCGCTGCCGGTTGCGCGCTCTTCGCCCGATCACCGGTGCCACTGACTGCATGGGAACCCCCTCCGCCACTGTCTCCCGAACCTGTCAGCGACCACCGTACGACGGCCCGCCCACCAGCAGACCCCCTCTGATGATCAACTTCTATCCTTCGGACGGGAGTTAAACCAACCTGACGGATCTGCGGACGACTGACGTCAGCTGTCCTCGCTTTCACCCCAGCTGTCGCGATCCGGGTCAAACTTTGGACATCAGTGCACGAATCCGAGCCCGCGGTACGACGGCGGCGGCACAGGCCCCCCCCTCTCCCGCCCGGCGGCCCGGAGTAGCAAGACACCTGCAAACACAGTCCGGTGATCGCTACACCCCCCTAGGAAGGGACGGCACAGATGCACGACAACACCCTGAACATCGCCATCGTCGGCATGGGCCCACGGGGCCTCTCGGTCCTGGAGCGCCTGGTCGTGCGACTCGGCCAGGAGGCGGCCGAGGCCGCCGCCAAGGCCCAACAGCCGCGCCCGGTCAGGATATTCACCATAGATCCGGGCGAACACGGCGCAGGCCGGGTCTGGCGCACGGACCAGTCCGAATGGCTGCTGATGAACACCGCCGCGGGCGAGGTCAGCCTCTACTCCGGCGAGGCCGACGGCGGCCCCTGGCGGGCCGGGGCCGGCCCCTCCCTGCACCAGTGGCTGTGCAGCCGCCCGGACGAGCACCCAGGGCTCGACTCGCCCAACATCTATGCCCCGCGCCGGGTTTACGGCACCTACCTGCACGACGTGTACCGGCGGATCACCGCCCACCTGCCGGAGTCCGTCACCGTCGTGCCGGTCCGCGCCCGGGCCCGCTGGGCCAAGCGCGGCGACGAGCGCGCCTACCAGCTCACCACCAGCACCGGCGAGCACCTCGAGGCGGACCGGGTCATCCTCACCACCGGCCACCCGCACAACTTCGCCGGCGGCGCCGACCGCGACCTGCTCGACTTCGCCTCCCGCCACCGCGGCACCACCTACCTGCGCGGCGACTCCGCGGCCGACATGGGCCTGGACGACCTGCCCGCCCGCAAGCCGGTGGCCGTCATCGGCCTCGGCCTGACCTTCTACGACATCACCGCCGTGCTCACCACCGGCCGCGGCGGGCGGTTCGTCGAACGCGTCAACGGCCGTCTGACGTACCTCCCTTCGGGCCACGAGCCGCAGATCTACGCGGGCTCCCGCAGCGGCCTGCCGCTGCTCGCCCGCGGCCGCAACCAGAAGGGTGCCGACTACCGGTACACCCCCAAGTTCTTCACCCACGAGGCGCTGGCCGACATCCGCGCCCAGGTGCTCGACGAGACCGGCAGCGTCAAACTGCGCTTCCGCGAGCACGTTCTGCCGCTGATGCTGCGCGAGGTGGACCACGCCTACTACGCCACCCACGTCCGTCGCCGGGACGGCGCGGAGGCCGCCACGGCCTTCTCCGCCGCCTACACCGAGGCCGTCGCCGAGGGCGCCGAGGCGCTCAGCAAGCTGCTGGCCGAGTCCGGCCTCGGCTCGGTGCCGCCGATCGACCTCGAGGGCATGGCACGCCCGTTCGCCGGTGAGCACTTCGCCTCCCCCGAGGAGTTCCACACCCGGCTGCTCGGGGTGCTCGCCCACGACGCCGCCGAGGCCGAACTCGGCAACGTCGACGGCCCGTTGAAGGCCGCCCTGGACATCCTGCGGGACATCCGCGGGGTGGTCCGCGAGGCGGTCGAGTTCGCCAGCCTGCACCCGGACTCCCAGCGCGACGAGTTCCTGCACTGGTTCAACCCGATCAACACCATGGTCTCCGCCGGGCCGCCCGCGATCCGCATCCAGCAGGCCATCGCGCTGATCGAGGCCGGCATCCTCACCGTGGTCGGCCCCGGCCTCGAGGTCGGGCAGTGCGAGGACACCGGGGTGTTCTCGCTGAACTCCAGCCAGGTGGACGGCGCCGAGATCACCGCCACCACCCTGATCGACGCCCGCATCCCGCGCGCCGACGTCCGGGTCGACGCCTCGCCGCTGATGCGCCAGCTGATCGGCGACGGCTGCGCCACCACCCACACCAACATCAGTGCCCAGGACGGTGCCCGCTTCACCACCGGCGCGCTCGCCGTCACCGACAAGCCCTTCCGGGTCATCGACGCCGCCGGCCGCCCCACCAAGGGCCTGTACGCGCTCGGCATCCCCACCGAGGAGCTGCGCTGGTTCACCCAGATCGGCAACGGCCGCCCCGGCCCGATGGTCGGCTTCCACGCCGACGCCGACGCCATCGCCGTCGACATCCTCAACGCGCAGGACACCCCCACCGCTGCCCCCACCGAGAAGTGAGACCGCCCGTGACCGGCTACCACCCCTCCGCCACGGCGGAGTTCCGCGCCGCGCGCGACCTGCTCCTGGAGCTGCGCGAGGACCACGACGCCGCCGTCGCCCGCTTCCGCTGGCCGAGGCTGGAGCGCTTCAACTGGGCCCTCGACTGGTTCGACGCCATCGCCGAGGGCAACTCCCGCACCGCCGTACGGATCACCGACGGCAGCAGCGCCACCGAGCTGAGCTACGCCGCCCTCGCCGCCCGCTCCAACCAGGTGGCCAACTGGCTGCGCTCCCTGGGCGTCACCCCCGGCGACCGGCTCCTGCTCATGCTCGACAACCAACTCGCCGTCTGGGAAGCCCTGCTGGCGGCCATGAAGCTCGGCATCGTGGTCATCCCGACCTACACCACGATCTCCGCCGACGACCTCGCCGACCGGATGCTGCGCGGCCAGGTCACCCACGTGATCACCGCCGACCACCTCACCGGCGCCTTCGACACCGCCCCCGCCCACCTGACCAGGATCGCCGTCGGCGCTCCCGTAGCCGGCTGGCACGACTACGCCGAGGCCGACGCCGCCCCCACCGACTACACCCCGGTCAAGGACACCCTCGCCGACGACCTGCTCTTCATCTACTTCACCTCCGGCACCACCTCCCGCCCCAAGATGGTCGGCCACACCCACGTCAGCTACCCCGTCGGCCACCTGACCGGTATGTACTGGAACGGGCTGCTCCCCGGCGACGTGCACTGCAACGTCTCCGCCCCCGGCTGGGCCAAGCACGCCTGGTCGAGCTTCTTCGGCCCCTTCAACGCCGAGGCCACCGTGCTGTCGGTCAACCTCCCGGCCGGCGCCTCCCCCAGCCTGCTGCTCGAGATCGCCGAGCGGGAGCGGGCCACCAGCCTGTGCGCCCCGCCGACCGCCTGGCGCACCCTGATCCAGCACGACCTGGGCGCCAGGCCCACCGCGCTGCGCGAGGCCTCCTCCGTCGGCGAGCCGCTCAACCCGGCCGTCATCGAGCAGATCCGCACCGCCTGGGGCCTCACCGTCCGCGACGGCTTCGGCCAGACCGAGACCACCGCCCAGATCGGCAACACCGCCGGCCTGGCCGTGCGCCCCGGCAAGATGGGCAAGCCCCTGCCCGGCTACCCGATCGTGCTGATCGACCCGCGCACCGGCGCGGCCGGCGAGGAGGGCGAGATCTGCGTCGACCTCTCGCAGGCCCCGGTCGGCATCATGACCGGCTACCTCGGCGACCCCGCCAAGACCGCCAAGACGCTGGCCGGCGGCCTGTACCACACCGGCGACATCGCCACCCGGGACGCCGACGGCTACCTCACCTACGTCGGCCGCGACGACGACGTCTTCAAGTCCTACGACCACCGGATCTCCCCGTTCGAGCTGGAGAGCGTCCTGCTGCGCCACGAGGCCGTCGCCGAGGCCGCCGTCGTCCCCGTGCCCGACCCGATCGGCTACCAGGTACCCAAGGCCTACGTGGCACTGGCCGCCGGCTACCGGCGCGGCCCCGAGACGGCCCGGGACGTGCTCTCCTACGCCGCCCGCACCCTGGCCCCGCACCAGCAGATCGCGCTGCTCGAATTCGCCGACCTGCCCAAGACCACCTCCGGCAAGATCCGCCGCGCCGAACTCCGGGCCACCGCCGCCCAGTTCGAGTACCGCGCCGAGGACCTGCTGGAGCAGACCGTCGCGCACGCCGCGCCCGGTCTCTGAACGCCCGAACGCCCGCACATCCCCAACTGCCAGAGGAGACAGTCATGACCACCGCACCCGCCGTGACCACGTACGCCCCGCAGCAGCGCGAGGTCGAGGTGTTCCCCGACCTGCTCGGCGAGGGCCTCACCAACGGCACCGTCGACTGGCGGCCCTACGTCCAGCCCGGCCGCGAGGCCGTGGACGTGCGCTGGCTGTACACCGGCGACGAGACCGGCCCCGACGGCGCCGAGGCCTACATCGCCAACTTCCTGCCCGGCGCCCACGGCGACCTCCACCGCCACCTGGGCTTCGAGCTGCTCTTCATCCTGGCCGGCGAGCTCGTCAACGACAACGGCGACCGCTACCTGCCCGGCACCCTCGTGGTCGAGAAGCCGGACAGCATCCACCGCGTCTCCAGCCCGAACGGCTGCAAGATGCTCGTCATCCGCGAGAAGCGCACCATCCCGCTGAAGCCCGGTGAGCTCCCGGACTCCGGCCTCGCCCTGGACGGCGCCCTGCTCGGCGTCTGAGTCGACATCGTCCTGGGCGCTACTGCCGTGGCCGGCACCGTTCGAGTCGACACTGTCTGAGTCAACTCCGTTCCGCCACACCGCCGTCCGGGCCGCACAGGCCCGGACGGCCGCCGTGCTCCACCTCCAGAGGAGATCCCCGCAATGGCCCAGCAACTCCAGTCTCCCCCCGCGCCGCCGAGCGCCGGGGCCCCGGCGGCCGACTTCGGCCCGTCCGTGGGCCGCTCCGGCAAGGTGCACTCCGCCCGCTACAAGTGGGGCATCCTCGGCATCGGCATCGGTGCCCAGGCGGCCTTCAGCGCCACCTTCCAGGGCATCCCCACCTCCGGCTCGATCCTGCAGCAGGCCTACCGGCTGACGACAGGCCAGCTCGGCCTGATCCTGGCCGCCGTGACCGCCGGCATCTTCATCACCGACGTGTTCTGGGGCATCCTCTCCGACCGCATCGGCGAGCGGAAGGTGCTGATCACCGGCCTCAGCGGCACCACGATCGCGCTGGCCGCGGTCACCGTCTTCCTCGTCCCGCACGGCGGTGTGGTCCCCTCCTACACCGCGCTGGCCGTGGTGCTCTTCCTCGCGGGCGCGCTCGGCGGCTGCGTCAACGGCGCCTCCGGCCGGGCCGTGATGGGCTGGTTCCCGCCCGCCAAGCGGGGGTTCGCGATCAGCCTGCGGGTCGCCGCCGTCCCGGCCGGCGGGGCGATCGGCGCCGCCGTGCTGCCGCCGCTCGCGCTCGGCGCCGGCTTCCGCTGGGTGTTCGCCTTCCTCACCGTGATCTGCCTGCTGGCCACCGTCGCCGTGGCGATCTGGCTGGACGAGCCGCCGCTGGCCCGGACCAAGTCCGGTGACAGCCAGGCCGCCACCACCCCCAGCCCGCTGGGGCGCTGGGACATCTGGCGGGTGGCGATCACCGCCTTCCTGCTCGACCTGCCGCAGTTCACCGTGCTCACCTTCGGCTCGGTCTTCCTGCACACCGTCAAGCACCTCTCGATCGGCACCATCGCGGTGCTGCTGGTCGTGGTCCAGGTGCTCGGCGCCGTCTCCCGCGTCTGGGGCGGGCGTTGGACCGACCGGCACGGCGGCCGCTACCGCCGCACCCTGGTCACCGTCTACAGCTGGATCATCGCGCTGGCCTTCGTCGGCATCGCCGCCTTCCAGACCGGCCCCACCTGGCTGGTCGCCGCCCTGATGGTGGTCGCCGGCTTCCTGGCCTGCGGCTGGCACGGCGTGCACTACGCCGAGATCGCCACCATGGCCGGCGCCGAACGCTCCGGCACCGCCCTCGGCTTGGAGAACACCATGGTCTTCGCCGGTGCCTTCGCCACGCCGCTGCTCATCCCCGCGCTGCTCTCCGTCTCCTCCTGGCCGGTGGTGATGCTGGTGATCGGCGCCGCCCCCTCCGTGGTCTCCGCGCTGCTGATGCCGCGCGAGGTCAAGGCCTGAGCCCCGCCCCCGTCCGGAACAGGCCGAGGAGGTCCACCACGCCGTTCTCACCGCTCGCCGACCCGACCGCGTCCACCTGCCCCCCACCGAGGAGTTGGACGGTGCCGCCCACCAGCTGGAGGTCACCGGCCGGGCCGCCGTGGACGCCCTCACCGTCCTCCGGCCGCCAGGCATCGACACCGACCGGCTGGTGGACCGCGCCCGCCGAGCTCGCCGCGACCTGACTTCACCGCGACCTGAGCTCCCCGCCCCGGAGCGGACCGTTCGTCCCAACCCGGTCCGCTCCGGGGTCAGGTCGGCTAGCCTGGCTCTCGGCATGCCGTCGAACAGGCCAAGGGGGAGCTGTGGCGATCGAACTGCCGGGCGAAGTGGTCACCCTGCTGAACTTCATCGGGATCAACTGGCCCCAGGTGAACGAGGACAAGGTGCGCGAGTTCGCCTCCCATGTCCGGGAGTTCGCGGAGAACGTCCAGAACACCCACCAGGACTCCACCGCCACCGTCCAGGCCCTCGGCGAGGCCTACCAGGGCGCCTCCTACGAAGCGCTGCTGGCCAAGTGGGGCCAGCTCTCCGGCAGCCACATGAACGAACTCGTCCAGGGCTGCCACACCGTGGCCACCGCCCTCGACGTCGCGGCGGACGTGATCGTCGCTATGAAGGGCGAGGCGATCGCCGAACTCCTCGTGCTCGCCGCCTCCTTCGTCGCCGACCAGGCCGCCGCCGTGGCCACCTTCGGCCTGGCCGAGGCGGCCATGATCGCCATCGAGGAGGCCGCGAAGAAACTGGTCAACTTCCTCGAGCAGCAGCTGGAGCAGTACATCATCGGCCAGGTCATCGAGGCCGCCATCAACCCGCTGGTCGAGACCGTCGGCCAGGCCGTCAGCGGTCTCGTCTTCAAGGGCGCCGAATCCGCCCTCGGCGTCTCCGGCGGCGGCGCGGGAGGCACCGGCTTCCACATCGACCCGACCGCTCTGGAGGGCCACGCCGACACCATGCACCAGCACGCCGAGACCATCGCCGGCCACGCCCAGGACTTCCAGTCCAAGCTGGCCACCGTCAGCTTCGAGTAGGCCGGCCCCGGAAGACACGCCCTGCCGCTGTCAGACCCGGCCCGTACCCTGCGGCCATGACCTCCGAGTTGATCTCCGAACGCTCGCTCACGGCAGCCGCCGCCGACATCCGGCAGGCCGCCACCGAGAGCGACCACGCCCAGACCTGGCTGGCCCGGGCCGACCCCCGGCGGATGCCGCCGCTCGCGGCCGAGGTCTGGGTCTTCGACGAGGAGCTGACCCACCTCCTGCTCATCCGGCACCGCTGGCGCGGCCTGGTGCCGCCGGGCGGCACGGTCGAGCCCTCGGAGACCCCGCGCGAGGGAGCGCACCGCGAGCTGTTCGAGGAGACCGGCCTGCGCCTCACCCTCCTCCCCGGGGTGGCCGCTGCGACCGTCCGCTCCTACCGGTCCGGCTGGGCCCCCACGCTCGGCCTCGCCTACACCGCCGTCACCTCCCGCTCCACCCCGCTCAACCCCGAGCCCGGCCAGCCCACCGTCTGGACCAGCCTCGCCGAGGACTGGGCCACCGCCTTCCCGGAGGACTCCGCCCGGGTCCGCGCCTACGCCGCCGCTCTGGCCTCGCGGCCGCTCTGACCACGCAATTCGCTTAATCCGCTTGCCAATGTCGGCCCGGGCCTGCGTACCGTCCCGACCATGACCGACATCAGCGGCCCACCGAGGCTCACCCACCTCACCTTCCACGGCCCCCTCTCCGAGAACCGGTCGGATCGCATGATCCGTAGGCTCACCACCCCCGCCCCCGTCACGGTGCTCGACCTCGGCTGTGGCTGGGGCGAGTTGATGCTCCGCCTGCTCGAGGCCCTCCCCGGCGCGACCGGCACCGGAATCGATCTCAACGCCGACGACCTGGCCCGCGGCCGCGCCGCCGCCGAGGCCCGGGGGCTGGCCGACCGCGTCCGCTTCCGACAGGAGTCCGCCGTCTCCCCCACCGTCGGGCCCGCCGACCTGGTCCTCTGCCTCGGCGCGAGCCACGCTCTCACCGAGGCCCAGCCCCCGGAGCACACCGCCGCAGCCCTGCGGGCCCTGCGTCGGCTGGTGCCCCCGGGCGGCCGCGTCCTCCTCGGCGAGACCTTCTGGCAGCGCCCGCCGACACCGCGCGAGTTGTCAGCCATGTGGCCCGGCGCCGACGGCACCGAGTTCCACGACCTAGCCGGTCTGGTCGACCTCACCATCGCCGCGGGCTTCCGCCCCAGCTGGATCGAGACCGCGAGCCCGGCCGAGTGGGAGGACTTCGAGTCCGGCTACCAGTCCGACGTCGAGGAGTGGCTGGCCGCCCACCCCGGCCACCCGCTGGCCGAGCAGACCCGCGAGCGGGTCGACCGGCACCGCAGCGCGTGGCTCCGGGGCTACCGGGACGTCATGGGGATGGCCTACCTGACGCTGGTGCCCGTGAGCTGACGCACCGGCGTGCGACGCACTTCTCACGCGCCGTCATTCATCGGCGGCCCGGACAGGCAGGTGCCCGGCCCGCGTGCAGCGGAGCCGTCGGTGGCCGTCATCGCCGGGCGGCGGATGGTGTACACCTCCGTTCGCTAACATACCGATCCGTGGGGGCGCCTGGGGGAGCTGGGCGCGGGGAGGGAGACAAGAGCCATGAGCATGCCGGTGAACGTGTCACAGCTGTACCTGGGCCACCGGGCGAGCCTGACCCGGACCGAAGGGTTGCGGAGCACGACCTACCACTCGCAGTGGCGGCTGTTCCCGCTCGGTGCGGCCCGTCGACCGGAATCAGGGTCCGTCGTCCTGGAAACCGTCTGCGGCCACTGCCACGTGCCGGTCAAGGTCGTGCTGGACTCGGGGCCGACCGCGGTGCAGAAGAAGCAGAATCGCCGCACGCTCGGCTGGATCACGCTCCTGGCCGGGGTGGCCCTGATCGTGACCGCCTGCCTCATCGGGGGCGGCGGCGCCGCCCCCGGCCTGGCGGGCCTCACCGGCTTGGCCGCCGTGATCGGCAGCTTCGGTGTGAGGAGCGCCGGCCGAGCGTACCCGGGGGCCGCTCTGGACCGGAACCAGCCCGCCGACACCCGCAATCCGCACCGGATCTTCGTCCGCTGACGGCGGGCCGAGCCTCACCCCCGCAGGCTCCTGCGATGTCGTCGCCCGACCAGGGCACGTGTCCGGGTGTTCGGGCCCAGGGCCGCCCAAGGCAGGGCTTCGGAAATTCGGAGTGAGCCGGCCGGACCCCGCTTATGCTCGCAAGCATGTCTACCTCTGCGCTGTCCTTCGGTTCCGCGGCCCGCCTCTACGACTCGATCCGGCCCACCTACCCGCTCCAAGCGGTCACTTGGGCCATCGGCGCCAAGCCGATGTGTGTCCTGGATCTGGGGGCCGGCACCGGACTGCTGGCCGATGTCCTGCGCGACGCCGGCCATGAGGTCATCGCAGTCGAGCCCGACGAGCAGATGCGCGCCGTAGCCGCCGAACGCCTCCCGGGCACGCAGATACTCGGCGGCAGCGCCGAGGACATCCCGCTGCCGGACGAGTCCGTCGACGCCGTCGTGGTCGGGCAGGCGTACCACTGGTTCACTCCGGAGGCCGCGCTGCCGCAGATCCACCGGGTGCTGCGCAAGGACGGCGTCTTCGCCCCGATGTGGAACATCCGTGACGACCGCACCCCGTGGGTGGCCGCACTCTCCGACATCATCGGCAAGGAGGGGTACGGCCTGGACAGTACCTGGCAGTACGGCCCGGTGGCGCCGTGGTTCTCCGAGCCCGAACTCGGCCTGACCGAGCACACCGTGACCGTCCCGACGAGCCGGCTGGTCGACCTGGTGCGGTCCCGCTCCACCTACCTGACCGCCCACGCCACGGAACAGGCCCGCTTCGACCGCGAGATCGGCGAACTGGCCACCACCGACCCGGCCCTGGCCGGCCGCGACACCGTCGAGATGCCCTACCGGACCTGTGTCTACCGGATGCGGCGGATCTGATTCCTGCCCCGGAAATGCGAGAAGCCCCGACCGGTATCCCGGTCGGGGCTTCTCTGAAAAATTGTTCGGCGGCGTCCTACTCTCCCACCGGTGAGCAGCGCGCGGTACTGCTCCAGCGCGAGCGGCAGCC
>NZ_JBEOWY010000030.1:71202-98013 GCF_040296285.1 Kitasatospora sp. NPDC002227 | reverse complement strand
CTCACCGTCGTCGACGGCTACGGCCCGACCGAGACCACCACCTTCGCCACCCGCCACCGGATGAACGCCCCCGACGCCGTCCCGCCCGTCGTCCCCATCGGCAGCCCGCTGCCCAACAGCAGGACCTACGTGCTCGACGCCGCGCTGCAGCCCGTCCCGGTCGGCGTCGCAGGCGAGCTCTACCTGGCGGGCAACGGCCTCGCCCGCGGCTACATCGGCCGGCCGGGTCTGACCGCCGAGCGCTTCCTGGCCTGCCCGTTCGACGCCCCCGGCTCCCGCATGTACCGCACCGGCGACCTGGTCCGCCGGACCACCACCGGCGAACTGGAGTTCCTCGGCCGAGCAGACGACCAGATCAAGCTCCGCGGCTTCCGGATCGAACTCGGCGAGATCGAGAACGCATTGGCCGCCCACGAGCAGGTGGGCCACGCCCTGGCCCTGGTCCGCGAGGACCAGCCCGGCGACCAGCGGCTGACCGCCTACGTCACCGGCGAGGTCGACCCCACCGAACTGCGCGCCCTCGCCGTCGACCGGCTGCCCGCCTACATGATCCCGGCCGCGATCATCGTCCTCCCCACCTTCCCGGTCACCCCGAACGGCAAGGTCGACCGCCGCGCCCTGCCCGCCCCCGACTACACCAGCACCGGCCGCGCCCCCCGGACATCCTCCGAGCAGCAGCTCTGCGAGCTCTTCGCCGAGACGCTCGCCCTGCCCGCCGTCACCATCGACGACAACTTCTTCGACCTCGGCGGCCACTCCCTGCTCGCCACCAAGCTGATCAGCCGCATCCGCGGCACGCTCGGCATCGAACTCCCCATCCGGGCCCTCTTCGACGCCCCGACCGTCGCCGCCCTCGCACCCGCCCTGCCCGCCACCACCCAGACCCGCCCCGCCCTGCTCCCCCAGCCCCGCCCCGAGCGCGTCCCGCTCTCCCCCGCGCAGCAACGCCTCTGGTTCATCGACCAGTTCGAGGGCCCCAGCGCCCTCTACAACACCCCGTACGTGGCCCAGCTGACCGGCCAGGTCGACCCCGCTGCGCTGGGCCTCGCCCTGCGCGACCTCATCACCCGCCACCAGGCGCTGCGCACCACCTTCCCGGTCACCGACGGGCGGCCCCACCAGCTGGTGGGCACCCCTGAGCAGCTCACCCTGCACACCGTCCAGGTGGCCGACGAGCAGGAGCTTCATACGGCCGTGGACGGCGCCGCCGGTACGGTCTTCGACCTCGCGGCCGAACTGCCGATCCGGGTCACGCTGTTCTCCCTCGGCGCCGAGCGGCACGCCCTGCTCGTCCTGCTGCACCACATCGCCGGCGACGGCTGGTCCGTCGCCCCGCTGCTGCGCGACCTCGGCCAGGCCTACGCGGCCCGACTCGCCGACCACACGCCCGACTGGGCCGAACTGCCCGTCCAGTACGCCGACTACACCCTCTGGCAGCACCAACTCCTCGGCACCGAGGACGACCCCGAGAGTCTCACCAGCACCCAACTCGCGCACTGGCAACAGGCCCTGGCCGACGCCCCCGAGGAGCTCGCCCTCCCCTACGACCGCCCGCGCCCCGCCACCCCGACCCACCGCGGGGACACCGTCGAGTACCGGATCGATCCCGAGCTGCACCAGGAGCTCGCCGAGCTGGCCGCCGCCAACCGGGGCAGCCTGTTCATGGTCCTGCAGGCCGCCGTCGCCACCCTCTACACCCGCCTCGGCGCCGGCACCGACCTCCCCCTCGGCACCCCCGTCGCCGGACGCACCGACGAAGCACTCACCGACCTCATCGGCTTCTTCGTCAACACCCTCGTCCTACGCACCGACACCACCGGCAACCCCAGCTTCCGCCAACTCCTCGACCGCGTCCGCCAACTCGACCTCGACGCCTACGAGCACCAGGACCTCCCCTTCGAGCGCCTGGTCGAACACCTCAACCCCACCCGCACCCCCGCCCGGCACCCCCTCTTCCAGACCGTCCTGACCCTCAACAGCGGCCCGGCCCCGGTCCTCACGCTCGGGGCGGCGCAAGGGGTGCTGACCGGCGCGGGCGAGGCCCAGGCGCACTTCGACCTGAACTTCAACTTCACCGAACTGGACGGCACCGGCGGCCTCGCCGCCGCGATCGAGTACGCGGCCGACCTGTTCGACCACGCGACCGTCGCGGGTTTCGCCGACCGTCTGCTGCTGATCCTGCGCGCCGTCGCCGTCGACCCCGACGTACCGCTCGGCAGCATCGAGATCCTCACCCCGGCCGAGCGCGAACAGCTCCTCACCACCTGGAACGACACCACCACCCCGATCCCCGACACCACCCTGCCCGCCCTCTTCGAGGCCCAGGCCGCCGCAACTCCGGACGCCACCGCCGTGGTCTCCGACTCCGAGCGGCTGAGCTATGCCGAACTCGACGCCCGGGCCGGGCGGTTGGCCGCCGCGCTGCTGGCCCGGGGGCTGGCGGTGGAAGAGCCGGTCGCGATCCTGATGGACCGCTCGGTGGACCTGGTGGCGGCCGTGCTGGCGGTCACCAAGGCGGGCGGCGTCTACGTCCCGCTGGACGACCGCTACCCGTTGGACCGGCTGCAGCACATCCTGGCCGACACCCGGGCCACGCTCGTGCTGACCGACGCGGCCCACCACGGCCACCCCGTCCTGGCCGAGACCCGGCTCACCGCGCTCGACGTCGCCGAGACCTGCGCCACCGAGACCTGCACCGCCGAGACCTGCACCGCCGAGGGTGGCGAGCCCGTGACCCGGCCCACCCACCCCGGCCAACTCGCCTACGTGATGTACACCTCGGGCTCGACCGGCGTGCCCAAGGGCGTCGCGGTGACCCACCGCAACGTGGTCGACCTGCTGGCCAACCGGCACTTCCACGAAGGCCACCACGAGAGCGTGCTGCTCCACTCGCCGACCGCCTTCGACGCCTCCACCACCGAGGTGTGGGCGCCGCTGGTGACGGGCGGGCGGATCGTGCTGGCCGCGCCCGGGCAGCTCGACCTGCGCGGCCTCGCCGCCACCGTCACCCGCCACGCGGTCACGCTCGTCCAGGCCCCCTCGGGTCTGCTGCGACTGCTGGCCGAGGAGATGCCGGCCGCGTTCCGCGGCGTCCGCCAGGTGTGGACCGGCGGCGACGTGGTGCCGCCGGAGGCCGTGCGGCAGCTGTTCCGGGCCTGCCCGGACACCGAGGTGGTGGCGGTCTACGCACCCACCGAGACGACCGCCATCAAGACCACCTTCACCATGACGCCCGGCGGCGAGGTGCCCGCCGTGGTGCCGATCGGCCGCCCGCTGGCCAACACCCGGGTGTACGTGCTCGACCAGGCACTGCAGCCCGTCCCGGTCGGCGTCACGGGCGAGCTCTACATCGCCGGGAACGGCGTGGCCCGTGGCTACGTCGGCCGCCCGGCGCTGACCGCCGAGCGCTTCGTCGCCTGCCCGTTCGACGGCAAGGGGGACCGGATGTACCGCACCGGCGACCTGGTCCGCTGGACGGCCGCCGGGGAGTTGGAGTTCCAGGGCCGGGTGGACGACCAGGTGAAGATCCGGGGCTTCAGGATCGAACTCGGCGAGGTCGAGGCCGCGTTGGCCGCCCACGAGCAGGTGGGCCACGCCCTGGCCCTGGTCCGCGAGGACCAGCCGGGCGACAAGCGGGTGGTGGCCTACGTGACCGGCACGGCCACCCCCGGCGAGCTGCGCGCCTTCGCCGCCGAGCGGCTGCCCGCCTACATGGTGCCGGCGGCGGTCGTGCTGCTCGAGGCCCTCCCCGTCACCGCCAACGGCAAGGTCGACCGGCGCGCGCTGCCCGCGCCCGACTACTCCGCCGCCGGCACCGGCCGCGCCCCGCGCAGTGCCACCGAGCGGGCCCTGTGCGAGCTGTTCGCCGACACCCTCGGCCTGGCCGCCGTCAGCATCGACGACAGCTTCTTCGAGCTCGGCGGCCACTCCCTGCTCGCCACCAAGCTGATCGGCCGCATCCGCACCGCGCTGGGCGCCGAACTGCCGATCCGGGCCCTGTTCGACCACCCGACCGTGGCCGCCCTGGCCCCGGCGCTATCCGCCACCGCCCAGGCGCGCCCGGCCCTGCTGCCGCAGCCCCGGCCCGAGCGCGTCCCGCTCTCCCCGGCGCAGCAACGCCTCTGGTTCATCGAGCAGTTGGAGGGCCCGAGCGCGCTCTACAACACCCCGCTCGCCCTCCGGCTCACCGGCCGGGTCGACACCCGTGCGCTCGAGTCCGCGCTGCGTGACCTGACCGCCCGGCACGAGGTGCTCCGCACCACCTACCCCACCGTCGAGGGCCGGCCCCACCAGCTGGTCGGCGAGCCGGCCGGGCCCGCCCTGACCACTGTCCCGGTGGCCGGGGAGGCGCAGCTGCGGGCCGAGCTCGCCGCGGCGAGCCGGCAGGTCTTCGACCTCGCCACCGAACTGCCGCTGCGGGCCTGGCTGTTCTCCCTCGCACAGGGCGAGCACGTGCTGCTGGTGCTGCTGCACCACATCGCCAGCGACGGCTGGTCGGTCGCGCCGCTGCTGCGCGACCTCGCCGAGGCCTACACCGCCCGGCTGGCGGGCACCGAGCCCGACTGGGCCGAACTGCCGGTCCAGTACGCCGACTACACCCTCTGGCAGCACGAACTCCTCGGCGCCGAGGACGACCCCGCCAGCACCCAGCACGCCCAACTCGCCCACTGGCGCCAAGCCCTGGCCGGTGCGCCGGAGGAGCTGAGCCTGCCCTACGACCGGCCCCGCCCGCTCGACCCCACCCACCGGGGCGACACCGTCGAGCTGCGGATCTCCCCCGAACTGCACGCGGAGATAGCCGAGTTGGCGCGCGCCGACCGGTCCAGCGTGTTCATGGTGGTGCAGGCCGCGCTGGCCGCCACGCTGAGCCGCCTCGGCGCGGGCACCGACCTCCCGCTCGGCACCGCGGTGGCGGGGCGCACCGAGGAGGCGCTGGACGACCTGATCGGCTTCTTCGTCAACACCCTGGTGCTGCGGGCCGACACCTCGGGCGACCCGAGCTTCCACGAGCTGCTCGACCGGGTGCGGCGGGCCAACCTCGACGCCTTCGAGCACCAGGACCTGCCCTTCGAGCGCCTGGTGGAGCACCTCAACCCGGCCCGCTCGGCCGCCCGGCACCCGCTGTTCCAGGTGATGCTGACCTTCGCGGCCACGCCCGCCGCCTCGGCGGAGCTCTCCTTCGCGGGCCTGCCGGCCCGGATGGAGCCGCTGGAGAGCACGCTGGCCAAGTTCGACCTGGCCTTCGGGTTCACCGAGCAGTCGGACGCGGACGGCGCACCGGCCGGGATCGGCGTGGTGGTCGAGTACGCGGCGGACCTGTTCGACCCGGCCACGGTGACGGCGATCGGGCAGCGCTTCGAGCGGCTGCTGAGCGCCGTGGTGGCCGCCCCGGACCAGCCGGTCGGCGCGGCGGAGATCCTGACCGCCGCCGAGCGGAGCCTCATCCTGGACGACTGGAGCGTGGACCGCCGGGGCCCGGACCTCTGCGCCCCCGAGCCGCTCCCCGCCGAGGCGGGACTCCGCACGCTGCCCGAGCTGTTCGCCGCCCAGGCGGCCCGTACGCCGCAGGCCGTCGCGGTGGTCCACGCCGACGAGCGGCTGAGCTACGCCGAGCTCGACGCCCGCGCCAACCGGCTGGCCCGGCTGCTGGCCGGGCACGGCGTGGGCCCGGAGAAGCTGGTGGCGCTGGCGCTGCCGCGCTCGGCCGAGCTGGTGGTCGCCGTGCTCGCGGTGCTCAAGGCCGGCGGCGCGTACGTCCCGATCGACCCGGACTACCCGGCCGACCGGATCGCGTACACGCTGGCCGACTCGGCGCCCGAGCTGCTGCTCACCACACTGGCGACGGCCGGCCGAGTCCCCTCCGCCGAGCTGCCGTTGCTGCTCCTCGACGCGCCGGAGCTCGTGGCGGAGCTGGCCCGCCAGGAGTCGACCGCCCCGGCCCCCGCACTGCGGCCCGAGCACCCCGCGTACGTCATCTACACCTCCGGCTCGACCGGCCGCCCCAAGGGTGTGGTGATCCCGCACGGCAATGTCACCAGGCTGTTCGCGGCCACCGAGCACTGGTTCGAGCCGGGCCCGGCGGACGTCTGGACACTGTTCCACTCCTACGCCTTCGACTTCTCGGTCTGGGAGCTGTGGGGCGCGCTGCTGCACGGCGGCCGCCTGGTGGTGGTGCCGTTCGAGGTCAGCCGCTCGCCCCGGGACTTCCTGGAGCTGCTGGTCCGCGAGCAGGTCACCTTCCTCAACCAGACCCCGTCGGCCTTCTACCAGTTGATGCAGGCCGACCAGGAGGAGCCGGAGCTCGGGCGCGGCCTCGCGCTGCGCCGGGTGGTCTTCGGCGGCGAGGCGCTCGACCTGGCCCGGCTGGCGCCCTGGTACGAGCGGCACGCCGAGGACGCGCCGGTGCTGGTCAACATGTACGGCATCACCGAGACCACGGTGCACGTCTCCTACCGCCCGCTGGACGCCGCCACGGCGGCCGGGCAGTCCCGCTCGCTGATCGGCGCGGGCATCCCGGACCTGCGGCTCTACCTGCTGGACTCCCGGCTGCGGCCGGTGCCGGCCGGGGTGCCCGGCGAACTGTTCGTCGCGGGCGCCGGCCTGGCCCGGGGCTACCTGGGCCGCCCGGGGCTCAGCGCCGAGCGCTTCGTCGCCTGCCCGTTCGGAGCGGTGGGCGAACGAATGTACCGGACGGGCGACTTGGCGCGCTGGACGGCCGACGGGGAGCTGGACTACCTGGGCCGGATCGACGCCCAGGTGAAGCTGCGCGGCTTCCGGATCGAGCTGGGCGAGATCGGCTCGGTGCTCAGCCGCCGGCCCGAACTCGCCTCCGCCGCCGTGGTGGTGCGCGAGGACGCGCCGGGCGAGAAGCGGCTGGTCGGGTACGTGGTGCCGGCCGCCGGGCACAGCGGGCTGGACCTGGACGCGCTGCGGGCCGGGCTGGCCGCCGAGCTGCCGGACTACATGCTCCCGGCCGCGCTGGTGCCGCTGGAGCGGCTGCCGCTGACGCCCAACGGCAAGCTGGACGAGCGCGCCCTGCCCGCTCCCGAGCCCGGCCGGGCGAGCGGGGGCCGGCAACCGCGCACTCCGCTGGAGGAGGTGCTCTGCGGGCTGTTCGCCGACACCCTCGGCCGGGCCGCCGTCGGCGTCGACGACAACTTCTTCGAGCTGGGCGGCCATTCGCTGCTGGCCGGGCGGCTGATCGCCGGGGTCCGCGAGCTGACCGGCGCGGCCGGGCTGGGCGTCCGCGCGCTCTTCCAGGCGCCGACCGTCGCCGGGCTGGCCGCCCTGCTGGCCGGTGGCGCGGCTGCCGAGGCCTTCCCGGTGCTGCTGCCGATCCGCACCCGCGGCTCCCGCCCGCCGCTGTTCTGCGTGCACCCGGCAGCCGGCATCAGCTGGGTCTACACCGGCCTCCTCCACCACCTGGACGCCGAACAGCCCATCTACGGCCTGCAGTCCCCCGGCCTCGCCGATCTCACCCGCCACCCCGCCACCCTGGCCGAGATGGCCCACACCTACCTGGCCGAGCTCCGCGCCGTCCGCCCCGAGGGCCCCTACGCCCTGCTCGGCTGGTCCTTCGGCGGCGCCGTCGCCCACGCCATGGCCGCACTGCTGCGCCAACAGGGCGAACAGGTCGACCTGCTGGCCATCCTGGACGGCTACCCCGAACTCACCGAGCACCCCGAGTACACGGGCTACGGCCGGGCCGCACACCTGGGCGCGCCCACGGCGGAACTGCCGAAGCTGCCCGGTCTCCCGCCGCTGCCGGAGCTGCCGCCGCTGCCGCAGTTGCCGCAGTTGCCGCAGTTGCCAGAACTGCCCAGGCTTCCTGACCTCCCGCCGCTGCCGGAGACGGCCAGGCGGGCGGGCGCAGCCGGGCAGACCGGCCGGACGGCCGCCGAGCGCGACCCCGAGCTCCTCGCCGCGATCCTCGCCTCGCTCGGGCACCGGGCCGAGGGCGTCACCGCCTGGCCGGCCGACGAAGCCGGCTACGCCGAGCTGGTGCGCGACGACGGGCCGTTGGCGGGGCTGAGCGGGGCCGGGGTGGCGCGCGTGGTGGAGGTGTTCCTGGCGAACCTCGCGCTGGCCGCGGACGCCCCGCCGGCAGGCTACGACGGCGACGCGCTGATGTTCGTCGCCGCCCAGGACCGGCCCGCCGACGCCCCCGACCCCGAAGCCTGGCGGCCCCATGTGGGCGGCCGGCTGGAGATCCACGAAGTGCCGAGCACCCACGGCGAGATGACCGGCGCCAAGGCGCTCTCGGCCATCGGCCCGCTGCTCGCCGAGCGCCTGCGCCACCCGGCGCGGCACCCCTGACCGCACCTGTCACCGCACACCACTGACCGCACATCCCGTCACCGCACCCCGAGCGACACCCCGCACCACACCACCCGGGCCGTGATCCGGCCCACCGATCGAACCGAGGAACGGACACCACCATGCAGACTGCCCTCGTCCCGGACACCTGGCGCGGCATCACCCCCGCCCCGATCGCTCCGACCGACGCCTACAACGGCTTCATCGCCGCCAACGTGATCTTCGCGCTGGACCGGATGGGCGTCCTGGAGCGGATCGGCCGCGGCGAGCGCCTCTCCGCCGTCGAGGTCACCGCCGCGGCCGGCGACACCCTCCGCGCCGAGGCAGTGCTCCGGGCCGCCGCCTCCTGCGGCTACCTCAAGGCGGACGGCGCCACCTACCTGCCGACCGAGGCCGGCCACGAAGTCGCCGCCGCACGCGGCTACTTCACCTGGGCCGTCGGCGGCTACCACGACGTGTTCGGCCGCGCCGGGCACCTGGCCACGGGCAGCCACCGCTACACCGAGAACGTCTTCCGCGACGAGGCGATGGTCGCGCTCGGCTCGGCCCAGTGCGACCAGTCGCTGTTCGCCGCCCAGCTGACCGAGGTGCTCTCCGGCATCGACTTCCGCACCATCGCCGACCTCGGCAGCGGCACCTCCGCCCGGGTGCGCCGGGTGGTCTCGCAGCGCGAGGGCACCCGGGGCCTGGGCATCGACATCTCCCGCCCCGCCACCGACATCGCCCGCCGGGACATCGCCGAGGCCGGGATGGCCGACCGCGTCACCGCGGTGCGCGCCGACGTGCTCGGCCTGCTCGGCACCCAGATCGACAACGACGCCGAGGCCGCCGAGGTGGCCGAGGTCGACACCGTGATGAGCTTCTTCCTGCTGCACGACCTGCTGGCCGATCCGGACACCCGCTCCTCGATCTTCACCCGGATGCGCGAGGCATTCCCCAAGGCCCGCACCTTCGTGCTCGGCGACACCATGCTGCGCGGCCCGGGCGAGTCCGAGAGCACCCTGCCGGTCTTCTCGGTCGGCTTCGAGCTGGCCCACGCGATGATGGGCGTGCCGCTGCACACCAAGGAGACCTACGAGGAGCTGTTCACCGACGCCGGTCTGCGGATCGACCGGGTCGAGGCGCTGGCCACCCCGCACTCCTGGCTCTACGTCCTGCAGGCCGACTGATGACCGCCGTACGGTACCTGCTCGCCCAGAACGAGCACCCGTACCCGCCGCTGCCGTCGGTGCGGGCCGCCATCGCCGAGGCCACCGGCGACCTGCACCGCTACCCGGACTTCCGGCCGGTTCGGTTCGCCGGGATCATCGCCGACTGGCAGGGCGTCCCGGCCGAGCAGGTCGTGGTCGGCCACGGTTCGGCCGGCGTCGCGCTCGACCTGTTCCACACCGTGGTCGGGCCGGGCGACAACGTGGTGCACTCGGCGCCCTGCTTCGACGCGTACCCGCTGTTCTGCGAGATCGCCGGGGCCGAGTCGCGGGCCGTGCCGCTGGGCCCCGACGCCCGGCACGATCTGGCCGCGATGGCCGGGCAGTTGGACGAGCGGACCAGGATCGTCGTGCTGTGCAACCCGCACAACCCGACCGGCACGGTGTACTCCTGGGCCGAACTGACCGCGTTCTTCCGGCAGGTGCCCGCCACCGCGGTGATCCTCCTCGACGAGGCGTACATCGACTTCGCCCAGGGCTGGGCGGCGCCGAGCGTGCCGGAGCGGATCGCCGAGCGGCCCAACCTGGTGGTGCTGCGCACCCTCTCCAAGTCGCACGGCGTCGCCGCCCTGCGGATCGGCTACGCGCTGGCCGACCCGGCGCTGGCCCAGCGGGTCCGTGACCACCAGGTGCCGTACGCGGTGAACCGCCTCCAGGAGGCCGGCCTGCGGGCCGTCGTCTCGGCCGAGGCCGCCGCCGAGCTGGAGACCCGGATCGCCACCATCGCCGGCGAGCGCGACCGGCTGCGGGCCGAACTGCTCGGCCTCGGCTGGCCGGTGGCGCCGAGCCTGACCAACTTCCTCTGGGTGACGGCGCCCGGGGAGCACGGCCCGCTCCGCGCGGAGCTCGAGCGGCTCGGCGTGGCCGTGCGCTACTACCCCGGCCAGGGCATCCGGATCGCCGTCGGCGAGAAGGACGCGAACGACGCCGTGCTCGAGGGCTTCACCCAGGCGGGCCCGCCCGCCCCCGCCTCCCGTTAGACCCCTGCAGCAGCGAAGGACAGAACAGACATGCACCCACTTCTGGCGCGGCCGGAGTTCCGGCTCTACATCGCAGGGCAGACGCTGTCCGTCCTCGGGGACACCGCGCTCTTCATCGCCCTGGGCATCTGGGCCAAGGTGCTGACGGGCAGCAGCTCGGCGGCCGGTCTGGTGATGTTCTGCTACGCCGTCCCGATGCTGCTGCTCCCGCTCGGCGGCCTGCTCGCCGACCGGGTCCGCCGTAGACCGCTCCTGGTCACGGTCAACCTGCTGCTCGCCGTGGCGGTCACCCCGCTGCTGCTGGTCCAGGGCCGCGACCGGCTGTGGATCGTCTACGGCGTGGCGGTGCTCTACGGTCTGGCCGGGGCGGTGCTCACCCCGGCGCAGAGCGCGATGCTGCGCACCATCCTGACCGACCGTCAGGACTTCGGCGCGGCCGTCGGGTTCACCCAGAGCATGCGGGCCGGCACCACCCTGGTCGCCCCGCTGATCGGCTCCGGCCTGTACGGGTGGCTCGGCGGCCACGCCGTCGCCCTGGTCGATCTCGGCATCCTGCTGCTGGCCTCGCTCAGCTGGCTGGCCCTGCGGGTCACCGAGACCGAGCCGGAGCCCTCGGGCCGCCGTTGGCGCAGCGAGGTGCTGGCGGGCTTCCAGCACCTGCGCACCACCACCTCGCTGCGCCCGCTGCTGATCGCCACCACCCTGACCGGCTTCGTGCTCAGCTTCCTGCAGCCGGTGCTGTTCGCGCTGATCCAGCACGGCCTGCACCGCTCGCCGCAGTTCCTGGGCGTACTCGAGACGGTCGAGGCGGTCGGCGCGCTGGGCGGCGCCGTCCTCGGCGGTCTGCTGATCGGCAGGCTCGGCCCGCGCCGTACGGTGATGGCCGGTTCGGCGGCCTTCGGGCTCGGCGCCCTGCTGCTGCTGACGCCCTCGGTCTGGGTGGTCTCGGCCGGTCTGCTGGTCACCGGCGCGGGTATCCCGGCGGCCGTGGTCGGCCTCGCCACCGCCGCCCAGGCGCTCACCCCGCCCCAGCTGATGGGCCGCGCCCAGGCGGCCGTGAACCTCTCGCTCACCGCCCCGCAGGCCGTGGCCATCGGGGTCGGCGCCGGGCTGGTGGCGGCGGTGGACTTCCGGGTGGTGCTGGCCGCGATGGTGGTCGGCGCCGTCCTCGCGGCCGCCTACCTGATCGGCAAGCCGGAGGCCCCCTCCGAGCCGGAGGACACCGAGGACGCTGCCGACGAGGAGGAGGCGGCCGAGACCCTCGCCGAGCCCGCCGAGGCGCCGGAGGCCGGCTCGGACACCCCGCCCCTTCGCCTGCAGTCGACCTGACGCCCTGCCACCTCCCCGGCGGCGCAGTGCCCGCAGCGCCGCCGGCCCACCCCTCCCTGCCCTCCGCCCGCCGCACGAGAGAGCCTCTCCGATGAGCGACCTACCCTCCCGACTCCCCTTCTCCCTCGAGCTCGACCACGTCGAGTTCTACGTCGCCGACCTCGCCGCCGAGACCGAGCGGCTGACCGCCGAGTACGGCTTCGAGCTGCTCGTCCCGCCCACCGAGCACGGCCCGGCCACCGAGCGCGGCCGCTCGGCGCTGGTCGGCCAGGGCACGGTCCGCCTGCTGCTCACCCAGCCGCTCGACCGGGGCCACCTGGCCACCGACTACCTCGCCCGGCACGGCGACGGCGTGGCCTCCCTCGCCCTGCGCGTCCCGGACGCGGCGCAGGCGTACGGCGCGCTGACCAGGCGCGGGGCGCTCGGGCTGCTCCCGCCGCGCACGGAGGCCGGCTGCGTCACGGCCGTGGTCGGCGGCTTCGGCGACGTGGTGCACACGCTGGTCGAGCGCCGCCCCGGCACCCCGGCCGGCCGCATCCCGGGCCTGCCGGACCCGGCTCCGGTGACCGGCGCGGGCTCGGTGGGCCTGCTCTCGGTGGACCACTTCGCGGTCTGCGTGCCCTCCGGGCAGCTGCGCGAGAGCGTGCGCAGCTACTGCGAGGTCTTCGGCTTCTCGATGATCTTCGAGGAGCGGATCGAGGTCGGCGCACTCGGCATGGACTCGGCGGTGGTGCAGAGCCCCGACCACAGCGTGACCCTCACCCTGATCGAACCGCTCACCCCGGACGCGGGCGGCCAGATCGCCTCCTTCCTGGCCGACCACGGCGGCGCCGGGGTCCAGCACGTGGCCTTCGCCTCGGCCGACGCCGTCGAGTCCGTCTCCGCGATGGCCGCCCGCGGCGTGCCGTTCCTGCGCACCCCGGGCACCTACTTCGACGCGCTGCCCACCCGGCTCACCCCGCTCAAGCACTCGGTCGACCAACTGCGCGACCTGCACCTGCTGGTGGACCAGGACCACGACGGCCAGCTGTTCCAGATCTTCACCCGCTCCCAGCACCCGCGCGGCACCCTCTTCTTCGAAGTGATCGAGCGCATCCGGGCCCGTACCTTCGGCAGCAACAACGTCCGCGCGCTGTACGAAGCGGTCGAACTCCAGCGCAGCGCCAGCGAAGTGGCCGGATGAGCACGCCCCCGCTGTCCGTCGGCGAGTACGCCCGGGCCGCCCAGGCCGTACTCGCCCCCGAGGTCTGGGACTGGCTCGCCGGCGGCGCCGAGCGCGAACGCACCCTGGCCGCCAACCGGGCCGCCTTCGACCGGCTCGCCCTGGTGCCCCGGGTGCTGGCCGACGTCTCCGGCTGCGACACCACCGCCACCCTGGTCCGCAGCCGCGCCGCCCTGCCGGTGGCGGTGGCCCCGGTCGCCTACCACCGGCTGTTCCACCCCGAGGGCGAGCTGGCCTCGGCCCGGGCCGCCGCCACGGCCGGGGTGCCGTTCACCGTCGGCACCCTCAGCAGCGTCGGCTTCGAGGAGCTGGCCAAGACCGGCGCCACCCTCTGGTTCCAGCTGTACTGGCTGCGCGACCGGGCGCGGCTGCTCGACCTGGTGGCCGCCGCCGAGGCCGCGGGCAGCGAGTGCCTGCTGGTGACGGCCGACGTCCCGTACATGGGCCGCCGGCTGCGCGACGCCCGCAACGCCTTCGCGCTGCCCGCCGGCGTCCGCGCCGCACTGCTCGAGGACGGCGCCACCGGGCGGGCCCACCGGGCGGCCACCGCCTCCTCCGCGGTGGCGGCCCACACCGCCGAACTGCTCTCCCCCGCCGTGACCTGGGCCGATCTGGCCTGGCTGCGCGAACGCACCGCCCTGCCGCTGGTGGTCAAGGGCCTGCTCGACCCCGCCGACGCCCTGCGCGCCGCCGAGCTCGGCGCCGCCGCCGTGGTGGTCTCCAACCACGGCGGCCGCCAGCTCGACCAGGCCGTGCCCTCGCTCACCGCACTGCCCGCCGTCGCCGAGGCGCTGGCCGGCCGCGACTGCCAGGTGCTGCTCGACAGCGGGGTGCGCAGCGGCACGGACGTGCTGGCCGCGCTCGCGCTCGGCGCCGCCGGGGTGCTGCTCGGCCGCCCGGTGATCTGGGGCCTGGCGGCCGACGGCGAAGCCGGCTGCGCCCACCTGCTCGGCCTGCTGGCCGCCGAACTCCGGCACGCCCTGGGCCTGGCGGGCTGCCCCGACCTGCGCGCCGCCGCCACGCTGCGCACCACCCACCTGCCGTGCCCGAACGGGAGTACACCTTGACCATGCTGCACCGCTCCCAGTTGCACGGCTCGCTCGCCGACCCGGCCATGACCTCGATGAACCTGCTGAACGAGATCTCCATCCGCTACCCGGAGGCGGTCTCCTTCGCGGCGGGCCGCCCGGCCGAGCAGTTCTTCGACCTGGACGCCGTCCACGCCTACCTCGACCGCTACCTCGACCACCTGCAGAAGGAGCGCGGCCTCCCGCCGGAGGCGGCCCGGCGGCAGGTGCTCCAGTACGGGCGCACCAAGGGCATCATCCACGAGCTGATCGCCACCCACCTCGCGGTGGACGAAGGCATCGAGGTGCCCGCCGAGTCGATCGTGGTCACGGTCGGCTGCCAGGAGGCGATGTTCCTGGTGCTGCGCGCGCTGCGCGGCGGGCCCGAGGACGTGGTCCTGGCCGTCTCCCCCACCTACGTCGGCCTGACCGGCGCCGCCCTCCTCGCCGACCTGCCGGTCCGCCCGGTCGCCGACGGACCGGACGGGGTGGACCTCGCGGACCTGCGCCGGGTGCTGGCTGCCACCCGCGCCGAGGGGCTGCGCCCCCGCGCGCTCTACCTGGTGCCGGACGTGGCCAACCCCAGCGGGGCCAGCCTGCCGCTCGCCCTGCGGCACGAGCTGCTCGCGCTGGCCGGTGCCGAGGACTTCCTGCTCCTGGAGGACAACCCCTACTGCGTCTTCGGCGGCGCCGAACGCCTGCCCTCCCTCAAGGCCCTGGACACCGAACGGCGGGTGATCCACCTCGGCTCCTTCGCCAAGACGGCGATCCCCGGAGCCCGGGTCGGCTACGTGGTGGCGGACCAGCCCGTCTCGGACGGCGCGGGCTCCACCGACCTCCTGGCCGACCTGCTCGGCATGATCAAGAGCATGACCACGGTGAACACCTCACCCATCGCCCAGGCCGTGATCGGTGGCGCGCTGCTCACCCACGACCACAGCCTGCGCGCCGCCAACACCGAGGTCGCCGCCCTCTACCGCCGCAACCTGGCCCTCGTCCTCGACGGCCTGGCCCGGCGCTTCCCGCCCGGCAACGGCGTCACCTGGAACGAGCCGCGCGGCGGCTTCTTCCTGGTCCTGACCGTGCCCCGGGTGGTGGACGACGCCCTGCTCGAGCTCTCCGCCTCGCAGTACGGCGTGATCTGGACCCCGATGTGCCACTTCTACCCGGGCGCCGGCGGCGAGCACCAACTCCGGCTCTCCGTCAGCCAGGTCGACCCGGACACCGTCGATCTCGGCCTGGACCGGCTGGCCGCCCTGCTCGCCTCCTGACCACGGAGCAGGGGAGCCCTCGGGCGCCCCTGCTCCTGCTCCTGCCTCAGGCCGTCGGCGTCACGACCAACTGCCCGTCCTTGACCGCCACCGCGTACGCGGGCAGCGGCTCGGGCGCCGGCCCGTCCTGTACCGCCCCGTCGGCAGCCCCGAACCGGCTCCCGTGGCACGGGCACTGGATCTGGCCGTCCTTCACCTGGTCCACGATGCAACCGGCGTGCGTGCAGCGCGCACTGAACGCCTTGTACTGCCCGGCGGTCGGCTGCGTCACCACGATGTGCTGCTCGCGGAACACCTTGCCCCCGCCCACCGGCACGTCCGCCGCCGCCCCCACCTGCACCGGCGCCTTGGGCGCCGCCGACTTCGACTGCGTCGCCCCGGCCGGCTTCCCGGCCGTGGCCCCACCGGACGAAGCGCACCCGGCCACCGCCCCACCGGCCACCACCGCGGCGGCCGCCCCGCACAGCACCGTCCGCCGACTGGCCATCCCGGTGTCCTCGCTCATCCCTGCCACTCCCTCGACGCCCTCTCCGACACACAGACCGCCGCAGTCTACGCACCGACCGTGAGGGCCCGGCCCACTCCGGTGAACGAGGCGCCGGACGCCCGGCCCCCGGCTACTTCCATTTCGCCGGGCGCTCGTACACCGTTCCGGTGGCCTGGTCCACCACTGCGTCCGGCAGCTGCGATGCCCGCAGTGCCGTCTCGTTGATGTGGAAGTACCCGACGCCGTCGAAGCTGCGGCTGGGCGACGTGTTACCGGGCGGGAGAGCGAGATAGAAGGAGCGCTGCGGGCTCACGCGACGCGCCGACTCCACCGCCGGCACGAGATCGGTGTCGGCGGAGATGATCAAGGCGACCTCGGAGGCGCCGAGCGCGCTGTCCTCGACGAGGCGGGCGCCGATCGCCACGTCCGTGGCCTTCTCCTCGAACGTCCGGTAGGAGCGAGGGGGAACGCACCCGCACTGCCAAGACGATCGACACGTACGGCAGCGCGGCTTCTTCTCGGTGAAGCGTCCCAGGCTGATCTCCAGACCGCGGGGGTGGTGTGCCTCCAGGGCGCGCAGGTAGGTCCGCTGGTTCACGGCGGCGGCGGGCTCGGCCCGGACCACGGTGGTGAAGTAGCGGACCGCCACCAGCTGGTCCGCCGGGCGGAGGTTGCGGACGAGCTCCGGGAGGTCGAGCCAGTAGTAGCGGCGACCGTACTTCGCGCGCATGCCGTAGTACAGATTGAAGCCGTCGACATAGGCGATGACGGTGGACACTGGTTCTCCCGGGGTGGCTCTCGGCCTGCTACGGTGGCGGTATACGAAGTCGGCGACGCCGACAGGAACGGCCCCGGCAACGGGGCCGTTTTTTTGGTCCGGGTGTCCCTGCGGGGCCGGCCGGCTCAGCCGGCGGTGGCCTCTGCCCGCCGGCGGATGCCCTGGTAGGCGGCGTTGCCCGGCTCGCAGAGGGCGGAGTAGACGGCGTAGGCGGACTGCTTCGGGCCATTGGTCGTGTAGGTGCCCTTGGGGGTCTTGCTGAGGACCGTGCCGATCCAGTGGTCACCCTTGCGCCAGTCGACCTGCCGCAGGCTGACCAGGAGGCCCTCGAGCAGTTCGTCGCGCGTGTCCGCGGCGGCATCCAGAATCGGGTGCGCCATGGCACCCACCGCTGCCAGGACGCTGCCGACGCCGGCCACGAACTCGTCCCGCTCACTGAACTCGCGCTCGAAGGCGTCGGTGTACGCGACGAGCCATCTCGTCGCCACCGCCTCCAGAGCCTGGAGGTCGACATTCGTCATCGGAGCGGGCCGCGCCCCGTACTGCACGCCCGACATGCCATGGGCGATGTTGATCACGCACTGGCGCAGCGCCTGCAGGGTGACCACCTTGGGCGTGTTGCGCTTCAGCTGCCTGGACAGCTGCTCGACCCGCCCACGGAAGAACGGGATCTCCTGCGAGAGCTTCGTCACGACCTGCATGAGCGGATCCGCCGTGTCCATGGACAGTCCGATGCTGGTGTTGGGACGGACGGCGAGAACGTTCAGGTCGTGGAAGAACTGGCGGGCCTGAGCTGCGGTCCGGTTGTCGTGCACCACTGCGGTGAGCAGGAGCTTCTCGTGCCTGGCCTTGACCTCGTCCGGGACGTTCGGACTCTTCTGCAGGTAGTAGTGGCTTGCCAGTTGGGTCTCGCCGTCAATGGCGATCAGGCGCTCCCCGTAGGGGACGCAGAGGAAGGTCTCGCCATTGTCCTGATGGGCCGCCAACGACTGCTCCGTCCACAGGTGGATCGGCGGCAGCACTCCGGCGATCTCGCCCATGACATGGCGCTCGATGTAGCGCGCGTAGGAGGTGACGTTCGCCTTCTTGCTGCCCTCCAGGGCTCGCTGCACCAGCGCGTGCAGTTCGACATCCCGGTCGGTGACATCCACCGGACGGTTCCGGCTGGTCGACTGCAGCACCACCGGATCATGCGTGATCACCCTCAGGAGGCGGAAGTCGGCCTTGATATGAGTGGTGAAGTCATCGACCAGCATGCACCGCATGCCGCAGCCGACAGACGGGTCCAGCCTGTCCTGGCTCAGGATAGCCATGTGCCCCTCCCCGGAGTCATCTCGAGATGCCATCCTGCGCAGGCAATTGACTTGCTGTCAGGATTTGCGTCCGGCACGAGAGTACGCGACCGTGGATCGTGCCCGCAGTCTTTCTCGAGAAAACACATCCGCATCTCGAGGGCGCCGTCGGGCTCGCGCTTGCGCTCAGGACGAGGGCCGGGAAGGAATTGGTGCTCGGCTCGCAATGCCTCGGCGTCAGTGCGCGGGGTGGCCGGAGCGCTCGTTGTCCTCGGTGGCGCGGAAGGCGGCACGCCAGGCCGCCGCGAGGCCCTCGCGGGCGGCGGCGAGCCCGGCCGCGGTGTTGCCGCCGGGGACGGCGACGCGGTCGATCACGTCCGGGAGGGAGGCACCGGCCGCGACCAGGCGGCCGGCTGCTTCCAGGCTGCAGGTGGCCAGCTGCTCCGCCAGCTCCGGCGGCAGCGGGGCGTTCCGCCGCCGCTGGGCCTGGGCCATAGCCGCTGCGGCCGCGGCCAGCAGGGCCGGGCCGCAGGAGGCGAGGTCGGTCGCGGCGCGGCCCTGGTCCTCGGTGATGACGAACGGGGTCGAGAAGGTCCGCAGCAGCTCCAGGTGGTGCTCCACCGCGAGCGGGGTCATACCGGGCCCGGGAACCAGGAGTGTCGCGCCGGCACCGATCTCGTTGCCCGCACTGGGGATCAGCTTGGCCACCGGGCCCGGCACCGCCTCGGCCAGCACCGACAGCGGCTGCCGGTTGCTGATGGTGACCACCAGGTGGTCGGCGGTCAGCCGCGGCCGCAGCTCGTCGAGGACGGCGGGCAGGGCCGACTGCGGCGCGCAGAGAACGATCAGCTCCGCCAGGCCGGGCAGTTCCCGCGCCGACGCCGTCCGCGCACCAGGGGCGGCCTGCTCGAACCGCGCGACGCTCGCAGCGGAGCGCCCGCTGCCGAAGAGGCGATCCGGCCCGACCGCCCGGCCGAAAGCCGCCGCCAGCGTCAGGCCCATCCGGCCCAGGCCGACGATTCCCACCGTTCGGAGCTCGTTCATGGCCGCAAGGATCTCAGATCCGGACCAACCGCACGGCGGTCGGCCCACCCAGTACGATCGGGCCCGAAAATCGATCGCACGGCGGAGCGTCAGCCCAGGGGGAAGTCATGACGGCCGATCAGAACGCGTCGGAAGCAGTGGAGATACCGCCGCTGCGGCCGGAGGATCCGCGCGAAGTGGCGGGGTACCAGCTGCTGCGCCGGATCGGCGAAGGCGGGATGGGGTCGGTCTACCTCTCGTGCAGCCGGGGCGGGCAGCCGGTCGCGCTCAAGGTGATCCGCGCGGAGTTCGCGCAGGACGCGGAGTTCCGGCGCCGCTTCCAGCAGGAGGTGCAGGCGGCCCGGCTGGTGCAGGGCTACCACGTGGTGCCGGTGGTCGACCACGACACCACCGGGACGATGCCCTGGCTCGCCTGCCGGTACGTGCCCGGTCTGGCGCTGAACCAGGCCCTCGACCGGTTCGGCCCGCTGCCCCTGACATCGGTGCTGCAGTTGGTCGGCTGCGTCGCCGAGGCGCTGCGGGCCGTGCACGCGGCCGGGGTGATCCACCGCGACCTGAAGCCGAGCAACGTCCTGCTCGGAGCGGACGGCCCGTGGGTGATCGATTTCGGTATCGCCCGCGCCACCGAGGCCACCCAGCTGACCATGAGCGGCGGGCTGATCGGGACCCCGCAGTACATGTCCCCCGAGCACGCCCTGGGCGAGAGCCTCACCCCGGCCACCGACCTCTTCGCGCTCGGCCTGATCGCCGCCGTGGCGGCCACCGGGCGCCACCCGTACGGCGACGCCGGAGCGCTCACCGTCGCCACCCGGATCGCCAACACCGAGCTGCGGCCGCCGGACCTGACCGGCTACCCGGCCGAGCTCCGGCCGGTGCTCGAGCGCTGCCTGGCCGCCGACCCCGCCGCCAGGGCCACCCCCGCCGAGCTGGCCGAGCTGTGCGAGCGCGCGGCGGGCCGGCCGCTGCGCGACTTCACCGGGTGGCTTCCGGCCGCGCCCACGGCGGAGATCGACCGGCGCGAGGCCGCCGTCGGACGCGCCCTGGCAGCCGGGCCCACCCCGCCCCCGGGCTACACCCCCACCGTGCACGCCGCGCCACAGCCGTCGACGCCGCCCGCGGCAACGCCGACGCCGCCGCCGACGATGAGCGCCGCACACCCCAGCTACGCGCCGACCGTCACCTCCACGCCGCCGCCGAGGCCGCCGGCCCCCAGCGCCCGGCCCGCGACCTCCCGCCGACGGCTGACGCTGCTCATCGGCGCGGCCGTCGCCCTGGCCGTGCTCGGCGGCGTGGTGTACGCCACGACCAACACCGACCACGGCAGGGGCCCGGACACCGCCGAGGGCCGGCAGCCGAGCAGCAGCGCTCCGGCGACCGGCACCAGCAGCCACCCCGCGCAGGCCAGCACGCCGCCGTCCGCCGCCGTCGCGAAGGTCAGATCCGGCCCCGCCGAACTCGTCGTCCAGACCAACGGCTTCATGGACCTCGACGTGAACCCCCCGGTGGCCACCGCGACGCAGCGGGGCGACCTGATGGTGGAGGGCACCACCGCCGCACCGGCCCTGCTGGTCAACAGCTCGCGTCCGGCCCTGGCGAAGCTCCCCGCCTCCGGCCCGGCGCCGACCCCCGCCGCCTGCGCCACCCTGATCGCCGGTGACGGCGGCTACTCCGCCGACCCGGTGGTCGCCGGGGACCGCTTCTGCTACCGGACCCGCCAAGGCCGGATGGCCTACCTGGTCGCCACGTCCGTCCCGCACGGCCTCGGCCCGCTCAGGCTCACCGTCACGGTCTGGGAGCTGACGGACTGACGAACTGGCGGACCGGCGGACCGACCCACTGCCTGCCCCCGAAATCCGCTTGATCCGAGCTCCGTGCGTGCCAATGATCAGCACATGGAACACGTGATACGAGCTGTGACCGCCGAGGACTGGCAACGCGTCAAGGAGCTGCGTCTGGCTGCCCTGCAGGATCCGGTCGCGGACATCGCGTTCCTGGAAACGTACGACAACGCCGCCGCCCGACCGGACTCGTTCTGGCAGGAGCGGGCGGCCGGCTCCCGCGGCGCCCTGATCGCGCAGCAGTTCATCGCCGAGCGGCCGGACGGCGGCTGGGACGGGGCGGTGACGGTGCTGATCGAGCGGGCCGGCCGCCCGGACATCCTAGGCCTGCCGAACGAGGTCGACCAGGCCCACCTGGCCGGGGTGTTCGTCCGCCCCGAGCAGCGCGGCACCGGTCTGGTCGGGGCCCTGGTGGACGCGGCGGTCGCGTTCTCCCGCGAGCTGGACGACCCCGAGGTCTTCCGCGTGCGCCTCTTCGTGCACCAGGACAACCCGCGTGCCGAGGCCTCCTACCGGAAGCTAGGCTTCGCCCGCAGCGGCCACACCGTCCCCGTCCCGGGTGACGACTCCCGGGTCGAGCACGAGCTCGTCCTCGGGTAGCACCACGAGCGCGCGACAGGCCCGCCGGCAGAGGATGCCGACGGGCCTGTGGCCTGAGGCGCTACGAACGCCGCTTGCGGGTGGCCTTGGCCGGGGCGGCGTCGAAGGAACGGCCGGCCAGGATGTCGCGGAGGAACTTGCCGGTGTGGCTGGCAGGCTCGGCCGCGATCTGCTCGGGCGTCCCCTCGGCGACGACCATGCCGCCGCCGGAGCCGCCCTCGGGGCCCATGTCCACGATCCAGTCGGCGGTCTTGATCACGTCGAGGTTGTGCTCGATGACGATGACGGTGTTGCCCTTCTCCACCAGGCCGTCGAGCACCTTGATCAGCTTGCTGATGTCCTCGAAGTGGAGGCCGGTGGTGGGCTCGTCCAGCACGTAGACCGTGCGGCCGGTGGAGCGCTTCTGCAGCTCGGAGGCGAGCTTGACGCGCTGCGCCTCACCGCCGGAGAGCGTCGGCGCCGACTGCCCGAGCCGGACGTAGCCGAGGCCGACGTCGTTGAGCGTGCGCAGGTGCCTGGCGATGGCCGGGACGGCCTCGAAGAAGTGCAGGGCCTCCTCGATCGGCATGTCCAGCACCTCGGAGATGGACTTGCCCTTGTAGTGGACCTCCAGCGTCTCCCGGTTGTACCGGGCGCCGTGGCAGACCTCGCACGGGACGTAGACGTCCGGCAGGAAGTTCATCTCGATCTTGATGGTGCCGTCACCCGAGCAGTTCTCACAGCGGCCGCCCTTGACGTTGAAGGAGAACCGGCCCGGCAGGTAGCCCCGGACCTTCGCCTCCTGGGTCTCGGCGAAGAGCTTGCGGACGTTGTCGAAGACGCCGGTGTAGGTGGCCGGGTTGGAGCGCGGGGTACGGCCGATCGGCGACTGGTCGACGTGGACCACCTTGTCGACCAGGTCGGTGCCGGTGATCCGGGTGTGCCGGCCGGGCACGCTGCGCGCGCCGTTCAGCTCCCGGGCCAGGTGGGTGTAGAGGATGTCGTTGACCAGTGTCGACTTGCCGGAGCCGGAGACGCCGGTGATCGCGGTGAAGGTGCCGAGCGGGAAGCCGACGGTGACGTCCCGCAGGTTGTGCTCGCGCGCGCCGTGCACGGTGATCTGGCGCTTCTTGTCGCGCGGGCGGCGCACCTCGGGGGTGGGGATCGAGCGCTTGCCGGAGAGGTACTGCCCGGTCATCGACTCGTCGTTGGCCAGCAGCTCCTTGAGCGAGCCGGAGTGCACCACCTTGCCACCGTGCTCACCGGCGCCGGGGCCGATGTCGACCACCCAGTCGGCGGTCTTGATGGTGTCCTCGTCGTGCTCGACCACGATCAGGGTGTTACCGATGTCGCGCAGGCGGACCAGCGTCTCGATCAGGCGGTGGTTGTCGCGCTGGTGCAGGCCGATCGAGGGCTCGTCCAGCACGTAGAGCACACCGACCAGGCCCGAGCCGATCTGGGTGGCGAGCCGGATGCGCTGGGCCTCGCCGCCGGAGAGGGTGCCGGCCGCGCGGTTGAGCGAGAGGTAGTCCAGGCCGACGTCGACCAGGAAGCGCAGCCGCTCGTTGACCTCCTTGAGCACCCGCTCGGCGATCTGCTTGTCCCGCGCCGTGAGCTTCATGGCGCCCAGGAACTCGGCGCAGTCGCTGATCGACATCGCGGAGACGTCGGCGATCGACCTGCCCTGGACGGTGACGGCCAGGATGACGGGCTTGAGGCGGGTGCCCCGGCAGCTCGGGCAGGGCACCTCCCGCATGTACCCCTCGAAGCGCTCGCGGCTGCTGTCGCTCTCCGCCTCGGAGTGCCGGCGCGTCACGAACGGGATCGCGCCCTCGAAGGCCGTGGTGTACGAGCGCTCGCGCCCGTAGCGGTTGTTGTACCGCACCTCGACCTGGGTCTTGTGCCCGTGCAGCAGGGCCTTGCGGGCCCGCGCGGGCAGCCCGGCCCAGGGGATGTCGGTACGGAAGCCCAGCTCGCCGGCCAGCGCGTCGACCAGGCGGCTGAAGTACTCCTTGGTGTGGCCCTGGGACCACGGGTGGATGGCGCCCTCGTCGAGCGACTTCTCCTCGTCGGGCACGACCAGCTCGGGGTCGACCTCCATCCGGTTGCCCAGGCCCGAGCACTCGGGGCAGGCGCCGAACGGCGAGTTGAAGGAGAAGGAGCGCGGCTCCAGCTCCTCGAAGGAGACGTCGTCGTACGGGCAGTAGAGGTGCTCGGAGTACATCCGCTCACGCTCGGGGTCGTCGGCCGGGAGGTCGACGAAGTCGAGCACGACCATGCCGCCGGCCAGCTTGAGGGCGGTCTCCACCGAGTCGGTCAGACGGCGCTTGGCGCTGCTCTTGACGGTGAGGCGGTCGATCACCACCTCGATGGTGTGCTTCTCCTGCTTCTTGAGCGTCGGCGGCTCGGTGAGCTGCACCGTCTGCCCGTCGACCCGGGCGCGGGCGTAGCCCTTGGACTGCAGGTCGGCGAAGAGGTCGACGAACTCGCCCTTGCGCTCGCGCACCACCGGGCTGAGCACCTGGAAGCGGGTGCCCTCCTCCAGCTTCAGCACCCGGTCCACGATCGCCTGCGGCGACTGCTTGGCGATCGGGCGGGCGCAGTGCGGGCAGTGCGGCTTGCCGATCCGCGCGAAGAGCAGACGCAGGTAGTCGTAGACCTCGGTGATGGTGCCGACGGTCGAGCGCGGGTTCCGGTTGGTGGACTTCTGGTCGATCGAGACGGCCGGGGAGAGGCCCTCGATGAAGTCCACGTCCGGCTTGTCCATCTGGCCGAGGAACTGGCGGGCGTAGGAGGAGAGCGACTCGACGTAGCGGCGCTGGCCCTCGGCGAAGATCGTGTCGAAGGCGAGCGAGGACTTGCCCGAGCCGGAGAGCCCGGTGAAGACGATCAGGGAGTCACGCGGCAGGTCGAGCGAGACGTTCTTGAGGTTGTGCTCGCGAGCACCGCGGACGATGAGGCGGTCTGCCACGGCTTCTGGCGCCTTTCTCCGGGAGGGGGCACCCCCGGCCGAAAGCTGGGGGCGAATTCTTCCAGTGTGCGCCCGCCAGCCTACTAGCTCACGCGTTCGAATATCGACCATGTCCAGCCGAAGCCACCCGAACGAGTGAAGCGCTCCGCGGGCCACCTCCCGACCCTCCGGAGAATCCGCAGGTCAGCACCGTGGAACCGTTCCACCCACTGGAATAACGACGGAACCCCCGCCAAGGCATCCCGGCCGCGCATGCTGTTCTTGATCCGCCCGTGCCGACCCACACCGGAGTACCACTGCCATGACCCACAAGGTCGATGTCGACACCGCCCTGAACCAGCTCTCCGACTCACTCGCCGGCCTGCTGCGCACCGTCGCCGAACTGCCGCCGGAGGCCGTCACCGGGCCGTCGGCCCTGCCGGGCTGGAGCCGCGGCCACGTCCTCACCCACATCTCCCGCAACGCCGACTCGCTGATCAACCTGCTCGAGAGCGCCCGCACCGGCGAGGACATCCCGCAGTACCCGAGCCCGGAGGCCCGCAACCGGGACATCGAGGACGGCGCGCCCCGCCCGCTCGCCGAGCAGCTGGCCGACCTGGAGGCCAGCGACGCCAGGTTCGTCGCCGCCGCCGCAGCCCTGCCCGCCGAGGCCTGGACGGCCCCGGTGCGCCACCGCAGCGGCGCCGTGTTCCCCGCGTACGAGCTGCTGGCCAAGCGCCTGGGCGAGCTCGAGTACCACCACGTCGACCTCGACGCCGGGTACACCCCCGCGCACTGGCCCGAGGGCTTCGCCGCCGCCCAGTTCACCCACCTGGCCGAGCAGTTCGCCGGGGCGGACGGGCTCCCCGCGCTGCTGCTGGCCGTGGACGACGAGCCCGAGCCGACCGCCCGGCTCGGCAGCCCCGAGGGCGAGCCCGAGCTGCGGGTCGAGGGCCCGGTGCGGGCGCTGGTGGCCTGGCTCTCCGGCCGCTCGGACGGCGACGGCCTCCAGGTGCACCGGGGCGCCGAACAGTTGACGGACCCTCGGGCCGCGCTGCCGAAGCTTCCCCCGATGGGCTGAGCCGGGTGATGATGCTCTCCGTGCAGACCATGACGACCCACGAGCGGCGAGGAGCGGCCCGATGACGTACCACGGAGCGGTGAAGGTCGGCGGCCCGCCGGACGTCCGCGAGCTCGCGCACCTGATCATCACCAAGGTCGCGCTCGGCCCGTTCGACAACAACTGCTACCTGCTGCGCTGCCGGGCCACCGACGAGCAGCTGCTGATCGACGCGGCGGCCGACGCACCGGCGCTCTTGGAGACCGTCGGCGGGCAGCTCGCCACCGTGGTCACCACCCACCAGCACGGCGACCACTGGCAGGCCCTGTCCAAGGTGGTCGCCGCCACCGGCGCCCGCACCGCCGCCGGCCGGATCGACGCCCCCGGCATCCCCGTCCCGACCGACCGGCTGCTCGACGACGGCGACGTCCTGCGGGTCGGCCAGGTAGAGCTGACCGTCCGGCACCTGGTGGGCCACACCCCCGGCGCGATCGTGCTGGTCTACGACGACCCGCAGGGCCACCCGCACGTCTTCACCGGCGACTGCCTCTTCCCCGGCGGCGTCGGCAACACCGAGCAGGACCCGGCCCGCTTCGCCTCCCTGCTCGGCGACGTCAAGACCAAGATCTTCGACGCCCTCCCCGACGAGACCTGGGTCTACCCCGGCCACGGCGGCGACACCACCCTCGGCGCCGAGCGCCCGCACCTGGCCGAGTGGGAGTCCCGCGGCTGGTAGCAACACTGCAGGGGCCGCCTGAGTCAGGCGGCCCCTGCTTGCTGCCGTGACCGGCCGGGGGTCAGAGGAGCTTGATGATCGCCGTGGCGGCCGCCTTTCCGGCCTCGGCCACGATCACCTTCACGAGGTCGGCAAGGGCGCCGGTGACACCGGCTGCGAGGGTGTCCGTCCCCTTGATGTCGGCCTCGAAGGTGCCGTTGAGGATGCCGTCCCACTTCTCGGTGATCTTCGGGTTGTTGCCGACGAACGTGAAGTCGTCGTTGCGGTCCGGAGTGCCGAAGGGCAGCCCGGCGCTGGCCCCTTCGGTGTGGCCGGAGCGCTGGAAGGTGAACACCGTCCCGTCCGGCGTGATCACGGCGGCGGAGATCGTGTAGTCGATGTTGTCGAGGCCGCTGTCGTGTGCGTGCGTGCTGAACGAGTAGAAGCCGTCCTGCCGCATCACGACGTGCGCCGAGCCGCCGACGGCGATGTCGGTGGTGACGTTCTTGTCGAAGTTCTTGCTCGCCGTGTCGTACCAGAAGTGGTCCTGGACGGACGCGTCACCGCCGACGAACCAGACCTCCATGCTGCCGGGGATGCGCGAGAGGGCGGCGACGCCACTGGTGACGGAGGCGCTGCCGGCGGGAGCGAGTTCGAAACTCTGCCAGGTGCTGC
>NZ_JBEOWY010000030.1:70712-71106 GCF_040296285.1 Kitasatospora sp. NPDC002227 | reverse complement strand
CTGCCCTCGTACCAGAAGCGGTCCTGCACCGAACCGTTCGCCCCGACGAACCAGACCTCCATACTGCCCGGGATGCGGGAGACGGCCGCGATGCCGGTGTGGGTGGAGGCACTGCCGGCGGGAGCGAGTTCGAAACTCTGCCAGGTGCTGCCCTCGTACCAGAAGCGGTCCTGCACCGAACCGTTCGCCCCGACGAACCAGACCTCCATACTGCCCGGGATGCGGGAGACGGCCGCGATGCCGCCGGTGGTCGCGGCACTACCGGCCGGCGCGAGCTCGAAACCCTGCCAGGTGCTGCCCTCGTACCAGAAGCGGTCCTGCACCGAACCGTTCGCCCCGGTGAACCAGACCTCCATGCCGTTCGAAACGCGCGACACCGCCGCGATACCGCCGG
>NZ_JBEOWY010000030.1:0-70621 GCF_040296285.1 Kitasatospora sp. NPDC002227 | reverse complement strand
TACGTCCGGTCGTCGCGGCACTACCGGCCGGCGCGAGCTCGAAACCCTGCCAGGTGCTGCCCTCGTACCAGTACCGGTCCTGCACCGAACCGTTCGCCCCGGTGAACCAGACCTCCATGCCGTTCGAAACGCGCGACACCGCCGCGATACCGCCGGTCGTCGCGGCACTACCGGCCGGCGCGAGCTCGAAACCCTGCCAGGTGCTGCCCTCGTACCAGTACCGGTCCTGCACCGAACCGTTCGCCCCGATGAACCAGACCTCCATGCTGCCCGGGATGCGGGACACCGCCGCGATACCGCCGTTGACCGAGGCGCTGCCGGCGGGAGCGAGCTCGTAGCGCCGCCACGGCGCACCCTCGTACCAGTACGCCCCCTGGACGGAGCCGTTCGAGGCGACCCACCAGACCTCCATACCGCCGTCGATCCGGGAGACCGCCGCGATCCGGCTCGACAGGTCCGAGCTGCCGGTCGAGGACAGCGTGAATTGGTTCCAACTCATTGAGGACCCTCCAGTACTTCACCGTCGGAACACACGAGCCGGGACACGCCCGGCTCATGGCCCGAGCCGTCGTCGCCGGCCCGGGCCGCGTGAGCGGTCGGCCCGTGTCGCGGGCCGGGTGCTCAACGCGTGCTCCTACGTTAGGAATTCGGCATGACCGCTGGCATGAGGCCGTGGTCCCGGATTTGTCCCGGGACCTGTGGACCAGACCGGCGCACCGGAGCCGGGAACAGCGACACCGCGACGTGAGAATCGAGGCTCCGTCAGATGCCTTCCTGTTCCAGGCCTTCCGCGTCGGCCGTGACGCTTTCGGTGCGAACGGGCGGTCACCAGGCTGAAGACTGCCGGTGGTTACGGCCGCCGCCACCGGAACAGGACGATCGCCGGCACGAGCAGCACCAGTCCCTGGATCAGCAGCGTGAACCACAGCCTGCCGCCGCCGGCCAGGCCCGTCAGCCCAAGCGTGAGCAGCACCGCCAGCGCGCCCCAGGCCGCCCCGCGCGCGTGGCGAGGCTGCCTGCGCAGCCCCTGGACGGCGCCCCAGCCGGTGACGACGGCCGCCGCCAACGGCGCGACGGCCAGGTCCAGGGTCAGCGCTGCGTCGGAGTCCGGCTCCCAGCCGGTCCCGTACCGGTGGCCGACCGCGGTGACGGCCACCGGCGAGCCCTCCCACCAGGTCACCAGGATCGTGTCGCCCCGGCGGACGGCCTTGGCCAGCGTCCTGGCGGCGGAGATCCCGATCCTGGTGCGCCCGGCCGGGCCCGGGCCGGGGTCCACCGTCACCGCGCCCTGGCGCTTCCCGCTGCCCGGCTCCACCGCCACCACCTTCGCCGGGACGGCGGCCAGGCAGCTCCGCTCCGGCACCCCCGCGCAGGGTCTGGCCTCGGCGTACCGGTGTCCGGCGGCCAGCGCGTCCGGCAGCGCCAGCCACCCCGCCAGCGACAACGCCGCCAGCAGCAGCGTCAGCACCGCGAACACCGCACCCCGAAACCGGTACGACCCCTTGCCCTTGCTCACGAAAAAGCCCCCCGTAGCCTGCGCGGACGCACATGCTACGAGGGGCCGGTCCAACCGTCGACAGACCGTCAGGCCTCGATGCTCTCCCGCTGCTCGGCGGCCTCGGCGGCCGCCTGCCGCTTCGAGGCGACCAGGCTGGTCACCGTCGTCACGGCCAGCACCACCACGATGAAGCCGAGCGAGAAGGGGATGCCGATCTCCGGCACGTGCACGCCGCTCTCGTGCAGGGCGTGCAGCACCAGCTTCACACCGATGAAGCCGAGGATCACCGACAGGCCGTAGCTGAGGTGGACCAGCTTCTTCAGCAGACCGCCGATCAGGAAGTACAGCTGCCGCAGGCCCATCAGCGCGAAGGCGTTGGCGGTGAAGACGATGTACGGGTCCTGGGTGAGGCCGAAGATCGCGGGGATGGAGTCGAGGGCGAACAGCACGTCCGTGGTGCCGATCGCCAGCATGACGATCAGCATCGGCGTCATCAGCCGGCGCCCGTTCTCCTTCACGAAGAGCTTGGTGCCGTGGTACCTGTCCGTCGACGGGAAGCGCGCCTCGATCGACTTCAGCAGGCGGTTCTCCTCGAACTCCTCCTCTTCCTCGCCGGCCCGCGCCTCCTTGATCAGCTTCCAGGCCGTCCAGACCAGGAAGGCGCCGAAGATGTAGAAGACCCAGGAGAACGTGGTGACCAGGGCGGCGCCACCGGCGATGAAGACCGCGCGGAGCACCAGGGCGATGATCACACCGACCATCAGCACCCGCTGCTGGTAGATCCGCGGCACCGCGAACTTGCCCATGATCAGGATGAAGACGAAGAGGTTGTCGACACTCAGCGACTTCTCGGTGATGTACCCGGCGAAGAACTCACCGGCGGGCTGCGAGCCCGAGTGCCACCACAGGAACCCGCCGAAGACCAGCGCCAGTGCGACCCAGACGGCCGTCCAGATCCCGGCCTCCTTGACGGAGACCTCGTGCGGCTTGCGGCCACCGATGAAGAAATCGGCCACGATCAGGGCGATCAGCACCCCGATGGTGCCTACCCACATGCTTACGGAAACGTCCACTTGCTGCTCCTCCGGCAGGTCGGCGGAAGTGAGAGCGGCCCGAAGGCCGGTCTACGTCGGTCTGCCGGAGGTCTCCTCCACCCGTCCGCAGGGACGGGCCGGTGCCCCGGGCGGCCGAGGCCGGCCGCCGTGATGACGGGTGCACCGCGTTGGGAGTACTCCCCTCCGCTTCCACCCACCGTAACACCAAGGGGAGGTAAAGGAAGATAAAGGAGATCGCCTGAGCGATTAGAGGAACGGCTCGATCGCGGGCAGCATGTCCTGGAAGGTTCGGGCCCGGGCGGGGGCGCCGATCGCCTGCATGCCCCAGCCGCCGTTGCCGTCGCGGAACACCTTGGCCATGATCTGGCCGGTGTGCGGGCCGCCGCCGGCCAGCTCGTAGCGGGCCAGCTCCTGGTTGGTGGTCTCGTCCACCAGGCGGCAGTGCGCGTTCTGCACCTCGGCGAAGGTCTGGCCGGTGTAGGAGCTGACGGTGAAGACCACCTGGGTGATGTGCGCGGGCACCTGGGTGAGGTCCACCACGATCGACTCGTCGTCACCGCCCGCGCCTGCGCCGCCGACCAGGTTGTCGCCGGTGTGGCGGACGGAGCCGTCGTTGCTCACCAGGTGCTGGAAGAAGACCACGTCCGAGGGGGTGCGCTCGGCGTACAGCAGGGCGGAGGCGTCGAGGTCGATCTGCCTGGTCCGGGTGCCGAAAAGGCCGCGCTTGGGCGCCGCCTTCCAGCCCAGGCCCATCCGGACGACCGTCAGGGACTCGCCCGTGCTCTTCTGCAGGCTGACCCGCTGCCCCTTGGCCAGATTCACCGACACGGTGGTTTTCCTCTCTCACGGATGGCCGGCCCCCGGCGCAGGGCAGTACCCGCAGGCCAGCCTAGGCCCTGCGAGCACTCCCCCGCTGCCGCATTTCGGGCAGGTCGGCCGAACCGGCTCAGGCCATCCCGGCCTCGCGCATCTGCCGCAGCTCCTTCTTCAGCTCGCCGATCTCGTCCCGCCACCGGGCGGCCACCTCGAACTGCAGGTCCGCCGCGGCGCGGTGCATCTGCTCCGTCAGCTGCTGGATCAGATCGGCCAGCTCGGTGGCCGGGAGGTTCTTGCCGGCCTTGCGATCGGCGCCCAGCGCGGGCACCGGGGCCTTGCCCTTGCCCTGGCCGCGGTACCCGGTGGCGAGCAGCTCCTCGGTGTCGAGGTCCTCGCGACTCAGGGTGTCGAGGATGTCGCCGATCTTCTTCCGCAGCGGCTGCGGGTCGATCCCGTGCTCGGTGTTGTAGGCCTGCTGCACGGCCCGGCGGCGGTTGGTCTCCTCGATCGCCAGCTCCATCGAGGGGGTGATCCGGTCGGCGTACATGTGCACCTGGCCCGAGACGTTACGGGCGGCACGGCCGATGGTCTGGATCAGCGAGGTGCCGGAGCGCAGGAAGCCCTCCTTGTCGGCGTCCAGGATCGCCACCAGCGAGACCTCGGGCAGGTCGAGGCCCTCGCGGAGCAGGTTGATGCCGACCAGCACGTCGAACTTGCCGGCCCGCAGCTCGCGCAGCAGCTCGACCCGGCGCAGCGTGTCCACGTCGCTGTGCAGGTACCGGACCCGGATGTCCAGGCCGAGCATGTAGTCGGTGAGGTCCTCGGCCATCTTCTTGGTCAGGGTGGTGACCAGGACGCGCTCGTCCTTCTCCACCCGGGCCCGCACCTCGTGCACCAGGTCGTCGATCTGACCCTCCGTCGGCTTGACGATCACCTCGGGGTCGATCAGGCCGGTCGGGCGGATGATCTGCTGGACACTGCCGTCGCCGCGGCTCAGCTCGTACTTGCCCGGGGTCGCGGAGAGGTAGACCGTCTGCCCGACGCGCTCCAGGAACTCCTCCCACTTGAGCGGGCGGTTGTCCATCGCGGAGGGCAGCCGGAAGCCGTGCTCGACCAGGGTGCGCTTGCGCGAGGCGTCGCCCTCGTACATCGCGCCGATCTGCGGCACGGTGACGTGCGACTCGTCGATGACGAGCAGGAAGTCCTCGGGGAAGTAGTCGAGCAGGGTGTTGGGCGCGGTGCCGGGCTCGCGGCCGTCGAAGTGCATCGAGTAGTTCTCGACGCCCGAGCAGGTGCCGATCTGGCGGAGCATCTCGATGTCGTACGTGGTGCGCATCCGCAGGCGCTGGGCCTCCAGCAGCTTGCCCTGCTTCTCCATCTTCGCGAGCGTCTCCTCCAGCTCGCGCTCGATGTCGTTGACCGCGCGCTCCATCCGCTCGGGGCCGGCCACGTAGTGCGAGGCGGGGAAGACGTAGATGGAGTCGTCCTGGCTGATGATCTCGCCGGTGAGCGGGTGCAGCGTGTACAGCGCCTCGATCTCGTCGCCGAACATCTCGATCCGGACGGCGAGCTCCTCGTACACCGGGAAGATCTCGATGGTGTCGCCCCGGACCCGGAAGGTGCCGCGGGTGAAGGCCAGGTCGTTGCGGGTGTACTGGATGTCGACGAAGCGGCGCAGCAGCGCGTCCCGGTCGATCTCCTCGCCGACCTTGAGCGGGACCATCCGGTCCACGTACTCCTGCGGGGTGCCGAGGCCGTAGATGCAGGACACGGAGGCGACCACGATCACGTCGCGGCGGGTGAGCAGCGAGTTGGTGGCGGAGTGGCGCAGCCGCTCGACCTCCTCGTTGATCGAGGAGTCCTTCTCGATGTAGGTGTCCGTCTGCGGGACGTACGCCTCGGGCTGGTAGTAGTCGTAGTACGAGACGAAGTACTCGACCGCGTTGTTCGGCAGCAGCTCGCGGAACTCGTTCGCCAGCTGGGCGGCGAGCGTCTTGTTCGGCGCCATCACCAGCGTGGGGCGCTGCAGCTTCTCGATCATCCACGCGGTGGTCGCCGACTTGCCGGTACCGGTGGCACCGAGCAGGACGACGTCCTTCTCGCCCGCGCGGATCCGGCGCTCCAGCTCGGCGATGGCCGCGGGCTGGTCGCCGTTGGGCTGGTAGGGACTGACGACCTCGAAGGGCGCCACGGACCGCTCAATACTCGTGATGGGACGCACGGGGTCCACGGTACGACCCCCCACCGACAACCGGGAGCGGATTCCGCTCCCGGCCGGGCGGCGGCGGTCAGCCCTTGGCGCTGTCGCGGGCCAGGGCGACCAGGCGGGAGATCGCCCGGAGGTACTTCTTGCGGTAGCCGCCGCGCAGCAGCTCCTCGGGGAAGACCTGGTCGAACGGGAGGCCGGAGGCGGTGATCGGGAGCTCCCGGTCGTACATGCGGTCGGCGAGCACGACCAGGCGCAGCGCGGTGGACTGGTCGTCGACCTGGTGGACGCCGCGCAGGCAGACGCCCTGGACGTCGTCAAGGAGGGCGCCATACCGGCTGGGGTGGACGACCTTGAGGTGCTCGAGCAGGGCGTCGAAGTCGTCCAGCGAGGTACCCGGGGTGCGCTCGGCGCGGGCGGTCACCTCGGCGTCGGTGTACGGCGGCGGGGCCTCGGGCAGGCCGCGGTGGCGGTAGTCCTGGCCGTCGATCCGCAGCGGGCGGAAGTGCGCCGAGAGGCCCTGGATCTCGCGCAGGAAGTCGGCGGCGGCGAACCGGCCCTCGCCGAGCTTCTCCGGCAGGGTGTTGGAGGTGGCGCAGAGCTTGACGCCGTTCTCCACCAGGCGGCTGAGCAGGGTGGAGACCAGCACGGTGTCGCCCGGGTCGTCCAGCTCGAACTCGTCGATGCACAGCAGGCGGTGGGTGGAGAGGGTCTGCACGGCCTGCTGGAAGCCGAGCGCGCCGACCAGGTTGGTCAGCTCCACGAACGTGCCGAAGGCCTTCGGCCCGGGGGTGGCGTGCCAGAGCGAGGCGAGCAGGTGGGTCTTGCCGACGCCGTACCCGCCGTCGAGGTAGACCCCGGCCGGGCCGGCGGCCACGGGGGCCGAGCGGCGGAACCAGCTGCGCTTGGGCGCGCTCGAAGAATCGTTCAACCCCGCGGCGAACTGTTCGAGCACCTGGACGGCCTCGTACTGGCTCGGCTGGGTCTGGTCGGGCAGGTAGCTGCCGAAGCTCACCCCGGCGAAGCGCGGCGGGGGCACCATCTCGGCGACCAGGCGCTCGGCGGGCACCACGGGCCGGCGGTCGGTGAGCGCGACCGGCCCGGAGGCGGCGGCCGAGGGCGCTATGGCATCGGTGTGAGAGGCAGCAGGCACGGTACTAGAGGGTACGCGTCGTGGAAGACTCGGAACCATGCAGCAGCTGATCAGCCCGTGCGACCTGGACCACACCGACCCCGCTTCGCTCGAAGCGCTGGCCGCCACCTACGCCTACCCCGGGCAGGTGGAGCACGGTCGGGCCTGGCTGCGGGCCAACATGGTCTCGGGCCTGGACGGCGCGGCCAAGCTGGCCGGGCTCTCCGAGGGCCTGTCCGGGGACGCCGACAAGCGGATCTTCGGAGTGCTCCGGGCCTTGTCGGACGTGGTGCTGGTGGGCGCGGAGACCGTCCGCGCGGAGGGGTACCGGCCGGCCCGGGCCCGGGCCGACTTCGCCGCCGCGCGGGCCGCCGCCGGGCAGGCCTCGGCCCCGGCGATCGCGATCGTCAGCCGCAGCCTGACCCTCGACCTGGCCGCCCCGCTGTTCACCGAGCCGCTGGTGCGCACCGTGGTGATCACCACCGAGGACGCCCCGCCGGAGCGGCTGGAGGCGGTCGGGAAGGTGGCCGACCTGATCACGACCGGCACCGACTCCGTCGATCTGCGGGCCGCCACCGCCGCCCTCACCGAGCGCGGCTGGACGCGGCAGCTCACCGAGGGCGGCCCCCGGCTGCTGGCCCAGCTGGCCGGCGAGGGCCTGCTGGACGAGCTCTGCTTCTCGCTCGCACCCCTCCTGAGCGGGGGCGACGCGCCGCGCATCCTGCAGGGTGCCCGAATGCCTGACGTGCAGCGGATGCGGCTGGTCTCATTGATCGAGGAGAAAGGTTTCCTCTTCACCCGCTACGTGCGATACCCGCGTCCGGAGGATTCCGTGCCCCTTTCGGGATGATTTGCCTCCTAAGTGGCCTGTGTGGCGCGTGTGCCGGGTGAGGAAAGCTTCCTCCGGGCAGTATGGGAATGGCCGGACCCGGGGGTTTGCAACCGCGAAGGGACTCACGTGTTCAAGACCGTACTGATGATCGAAAAGGCGCTCTCCGACGCCGACGTGGAGCTGGTCACCACCCTCCACGGCGAGGAGAAGGTCTCCTTCGTCGTCCTGATGCAACCCCGCGGCAAGCAGGACGAGCTGCTCCGCGCCCTCGACGACGTGGCCCTCGGACACCTGGACAAGGTCGCCCACGAGCGCGACGAGTCCGCGAGCACCCCCACCCTCGCGGGCGAATCCCTCGAACACAGCCTGCGCCACCTGCGCGAGACCGGGGCCGAGGCCAGCGGCGAGGTGGTCGAGCAGCACCCGCTGGACAGACTCCGCGAGGTGGTCGAGCAGACCGGCGCCGACGAAGTCCTGGTGCTGACCTCCCCGCACTTCGTGGAGGAGTTCTTCCACCGCGACTGGGCCTCCCAGGCCCGCCACAAGGTCGGTGTACCGGTGCTCAAGCTGTTCGCCAGCGAGTCCTGAGGCCACGGGACCGCCCCGGCAGTAAGGCAGAATCGTCCTTGCGGAAAGCCCGCGAGGACGATTCGTCCGTTCCCCCTCGGCCGTACGGAGCTCCCCCTTGAACGACGCCGCCCACGACCTGCACGCCCCGCACTTCATCGGCATCGGCGGCGCCGGCATGTCCGGCCTGGCCAAGATCCTCGCGGTGCGCGGCGCCAAGGTGTCCGGCAGCGACTCCAAGGAGTCCGAGACCGTCCTGGCGCTGCGCGCGCTGGGCGCCGAGGTCTCCGTCGGCCACGCCGCCGAGAACCTGCCCGCCGGCACCAGCAGCGTGGTCGTCTCCTCCGCCATCCGCGCCGACAACCCCGAGCTGGCCGCCGCCCACGAGCGCAACATCCCCGTGGTCCACCGCTCCGACGCGCTGGCCGCCCTGATGGGCGGGCGCCGCGCCCTGGCCGTGGCCGGCACCCACGGGAAGACCACCACCACCAGCATGCTGGCCGTCAGCCTGCGCGAGCTGGGCCTGGACCCGTCCTACGCGATCGGCGGCGACCTGGACACGCCCGGCTCCAACGCGCACCACGGCACCGGCGAGATCTTCGTCGCCGAGGCCGACGAGAGCGACCGCAGCTTCCACAAGTACGCGCCCGAGGTCGCGATCATCCTCAACGTGGAGCTGGACCACCACGCCAACTACGCCTCGATGGACGAGATCTACGAATCCTTCGAGACCTTCGTCGGCCGGATCACCCCCGGCGGCACCCTGGTGGTCTCCGCCGACCACGAGGGCGCCCGCGAGCTGACCTCACGCGTCCGGGGCCGTTCCGCGCTGAACATCGTCACCGTCGGCTCCGCCGAGGACGCCGACCTGCGGGTGCTCTCCGTCACCCCGCGCGGCATGACCAGCGAGGTCGTAGTGCTGGCCGACGGCGCCGAGCTGGCCTTCACCGTCTCGGTGCCCGGCCGCCACTACGCCCACAACGCCGCCGCCGCGCTGGCCGCCGGCATCGCCCTCGGCGTGCCCGCCGCCGAGCTGGCCACCGCGATCGGCAGCTACACCGGCGTGCGCCGCCGCCTGCAGCTCAAGGGCGAGGCCGGCGGCGTCCAGGTGATCGACTCCTACGCCCACCACCCCACCGAGATGGCCGCCGACCTCGAGGCGATCCGGGAGGCCGCCGAGGGTCGCGTCCTGGTGGTCTTCCAGCCCCACCTGTTCAGCCGCACCCAGCAGCTGGCCGAGGAGATGGGCCAGGCCCTCGCGCTGGCCGACGGCTCCGTGGTGCTCGACATCTACCCGGCCCGCGAGGACCCGATCCCCGGCGTCACCAGCGAGCTGATCATCGACGCGGCCCGCCGCGCCGGTGCCGAGGTCCGCGCCGAGCACTCCTTCGCCGCCGCCCCGGCCCTGCTCACCTCCCTCGCCCGGCCGGGCGACCTGCTGCTCACCATGGGCGCGGGCGACGTCACCAACCTGGGGCCGGAAATCCTCGGGGCGCTCGCGAGCGTTGCAGCGAAGGCCTGAATCCCTGTCGAGGAGCCTGCCGTGAGTTACGAGATCGAGAAGACCGAGGCCGAGTGGCGCGCCGAGCTGAGCCCCGAGGAGTACCACGTACTCCGCGAGGCCGGCACCGAGCGGCCGTACGTCGGTGAGTACACCGACACCAAGACGGTCGGTGTCTACGCCTGCCGCGCCTGCGGGGCCGAGCTCTTCAGCAGCGAGACCAAGTTCGACTCGCACTGCGGCTGGCCCTCCTACTACGCCCCGCTCGCCGGCGACCGCGTCCAGTACATCGAGGACACCACCCTCGGCATGCGCCGCGTCGAGGTCCGCTGTGCCCGGTGCGGCGGCCACCTCGGCCACGTCTTCGAGGGCGAGGGCTACGACACCCCGACCGACCAGCGCTACTGCATCAACAGCATCTCCCTGACCCTGCGCCCGGCCGACGAGGCCTGAGGCACCACCGGCCGGGCGCGGAAAACCAGTACGGTCACCGCGCCCGGCCGCACCACAATGGCCCGCATGCCCACCGAGAGCCCGCAGGCCGCCGTCGACCGTCTCCTCACCGACCTCGACCCGCTCGCGCACCCGGACCGGATGCGCGAGCTCGCCGCCTGGGCCAGGGCTGACAGCGCCCGGCCGCTGCTCGACGAACTGGCCGGGCGCGGATCGTACGGGCACCGGCTCGCCGTCGTCGCGGCCGCCGTCAGCGGGGACGTGCCCTTCCTTGCCGACCGGCTGGCGGACCACGACGCCGTCGTCCGCAGCCAGGCGCTCAAGGCCTCGCTCCGGCTCCCCGTGGCGGACGCCGCGTTCGAACGGGCGATGGACGACGCTCCCGCGGCCGTCCGCCGCCAGCTCGCCACCGCCGTGGTCCGGGGCGGCCGCACCGCCCTCGCCGAGCGGCTGCTGCCCACCGTGCGGGAGCAGTGGGGCGACGAGGAGGCGGCCCGGCTGCTGCCGGGCTGCGGGCCCGAGGCGGTGGCCCGGCTGCTGCCCGAGCTGTTCCTCGCCGTGACCCGCTGGCGCGCCCTGGGCCGGTGCCACCCCGATCCGGTGCTCGACGAAGTCGCCCGGCAGCTCGCCGACCTGCCCGAGCAGGCCCGCACGCCCTGGTGGTACCGCAACGGGGACGTCTTCGCCGCCGTCGCCGCCACCCGGCCGCTGCGGGTCCTCGGCCTGCTGGAGCTGCACAGCCCGGCCCAACTGCCCGTCCCCGTACGGGGCGTGCTCGGCCACCTGCTGAAGGCCGCGCCGGGGCGGACCCTCCGGCTGCTCACCGCGCCCGAGCGCCACGCCCACCCCGCGCACACCCTGCTCTCCCGCACCGCCCTGAGCCGGGCGGCCCGGCTCGGTCCGCCGGAGCTCCTCGACCTCGGCCGGGCCCGGAGCCACGACTCCGGCGCGCTCGCCCGGCTGCTGCGCGCGCTGCCGCCGTCGCGGCGCGAGGCCTTCTACGACGCCGTCACCGCCGGCCAGGACCTCAGCCGCAGCAGCCTCGGCGAGCAGCTGCTCGACGCCCTCCCCCGCCGGCGGGCCCAGACCGAGGCCCGCCGGACGGCCGAGCAGGCCGCCGAGCGCGGCGAGCCGTGGGCCGCCGTGCTGGCCGCCGTCGCCCACCTGCCGGTCGCCGACGCCCGCCCCCGGCTGCTGGCCGCCACCCGACGCCCGGCGGCGGAGGACCGGGCGCAGGCCTACCCGCTGCTGGTCCGCAACGTCGCCCGCGCCCGGGACGGCGCGGCCGTGCCCGAGCTGCTGGCCGATCTGGAGCGGCTGCGCAACGAACAGGAGCCGGTCCGCACCCCTGCCCTCGCCGCCCTTGCCGAGCTCCCGCCCGCACTCCTCACCGCCGCCGACGCCGCCGCGCTCGGCCGCATCACCACCGCCGCCTTGGAGGCGCGCGACAGCTCCTGGCGGACTTGGCCGGCGCTCACCGACCTGGCCCTCGCCGTCCTGCGCGAACACGCGGCGAGCGGCCGGGCGGAGCTGATCGGCTGGGCACTGCGCACCCTGGAACAGCTCTCCGGACGCACCGGCGCCCTGCTCGGCCGGCTCGACACCGCCCTGCGCCGGGGCCAGGAGCACCAGGTCTTCGAGGCGCTCCGCCCGTGGCTGGAGGCCAAGGCCGGCCAGGCCGACCACACGCTGACCCTCGCCCTGGCCCGCGCCCTCGGACGGCGCGCCCACCGCCTGCCCGGCCTGCAGGAACTGCTGTGGCAGGCCGTCCGGTCCGGCAACGACAGCGCCGTGCGCCAGGCCGTGGACCTGTGGCTGGAAGCACCCGCCACCCGGGCCGAACGGGCCCTCCGGGTGCTGGAGCTCGAACCCTCGGCCGCCGTCCTCCGCCCGGTGCTGAACGTCCTGGCCCGCCGACGCACCGACCTGCTGCACCTGGTGCTCGGCGACACTCCCCCGTACGGGCGCTTCCTGACCCCGGGCTCCCGCTGGCTGCCCTCCCTGTACGGCATCGGCCGCTGGACGCCGGGTCAGCAGGCCGCCGCCGCCCGGCTGCTGAAGCGGGCGGCCGACGATGCCTCGCTGCCCAAGCACACCCGCGCCGGGCACCTGCGGACGGCGGTCACCGTCCCCGGGCTGGGCCTCGGGATCGTCCGCCGCTACCTCGACTCCCCCGACACCGTGCTCGGCGAGGCCGCCCTCGGCGCCCTGGTGTGGGCCGACCGGCCCGCCGACGCCCTGCCGCTGCTGCTCGCCCATGCGGCGGACGACCGCGCACGGGTCGCGCTGTACGCCGCCGCCCGGGCGGCCAGGTTCGTCCGGCCCTCCGAGCTGGAGCAGGTGCTGCGCACCGCGCTGTTCCCCACCGGGGAGGGTGCGCCCACCGCCAAGGTCACCAGCCGCAAGGAGCTCGTCCGGCTCGCCGCCACCACCCTGCCCGTCGCCACAGCGGCCGAGCTCCTCGCCGAGGCGTTCGGGCTGCCCGGCCAGCACCGCGACGTACAGGCTGCCTGCGTCACCGTCGCCGTCGATCTGCTGCGCTCGCCCGCCGCCTGGCAACTGCTCGAAGACGCCGCCGACGGCCCGCCGGTCTGCCAGGCCGCCCTGCTGCGGGCCCGGCCGTACGAGCTGCGCGAGGAGGACCGGCCGCGCTACGCCCGGCTGGTCGGGCAGGTCACCCGCAGCGAGGACCGGGAGACCGCCGACGCGGCGCTCGGCCTGCTCGCCGGCTGGGCGCCCTGGCACCCCGAGGCCGCCGGGCTGCTGCTGGCCCGCGCCGTCGACCTCGGCAACCGCACCGCCTGGCGCTCGGCGGCCGACGGGCTGGTGACGCTGGCCGCCGCACCCGACGGCGCCGGGCCGCTGCTGGCCGCGCTCGGGGAGCTGGTCGCCGCCGACGCCGGCGACCCGGACGCGGAGGCGGAGCGGGACCGGCCGGCCCGGCAGCGGGTCGACCACCTGGTCGCGCGGCTCACCACCGCCGTGACCATGCGGCGCGAGCCCGGCTACCGGACGGCGGCCCTGAGCGCCGCCGAACTGCTCGGCGCCGACAGTGACTTCCTGGCCCAGGGCACCCGGCTGTCCGCCACCGCCCTCGCCCTCGAGGCACCGCCGGCCGAACTGCTCACCGCCCTGCGCCGACTCGCCGGCCGTCACACCGACCGCCCCGCCCTCGCCGCGCGCACGGCCGAGACCCTGCGCCACCGGCTCTCCACCGCCCGCGGCCCCGGCGACCCGCTCGCGCTGCTCCACGCGGCCGAGCGGCTCACGGCGGACGGTGACCACGCGGGCGGTCTGCTCGCCGTCGCCCTCACCCAGGCACTCGGCACCCGGACCACCTGGCCCGACGAGTGGCGCACCCGCCTGCGCGCCCTTCGCCGCCACCCCCTCCCCGACGTCCGCGAGGCTGCCCTGTCCCTGGCCACAGCCACCGAGTAGCCGCCCCCGGACAGTCGCACCCCGGGGCTGCCCCCGGTCTCTGCGCCCGGTTGCACCCGGATGGTGCATGCTAAGCACCGGGCCGATCAAGGGGAGACTGCAGTGGCGAGGCGGCGCGGCGCCGGAGTGACGGGCATGGTGACGGAGGCGCTGCGGCAGCAGCGGCTGCGGCAGGAGGAGCAGCGGCGGGACGCGGTGGCCGCGCAGCGGCAGCACGAGCGTGAGCAGCGGGAGGCGCAGCGGTCGGCGGCTCAGGGCGAGAAGGAGGCGCTGCGCGCCTACCAGCAGGGGCGGGAGGCGGACGCCGCCCGGCGGACGGCCGAACTCGATGCCCGGGTGGCCGAGTTGAGGGCTGTGCTGGCCACCGGGCTGAGCGGCGGGCCGGATGACGTGCCGCCGTTCGATCCGGGACCGCTGGGTGTGCCCGTGCCGATGCCGGACCCGGCCTGGTACCAGGTGCCGCCGCCTCCGCCGGGGTACCACCCGGGCAACCAGCGGCAGTACGAGGAGCAGTCGGCGCACGCCCGGGCCCGGTTCGAGTACGACTGGCGTGCCGCGCAGGCCGCCGACCAGCAGCGGCTGACCCAACTCGCGCAGTACCGGGCCGAGTTCGACGCCTGGGCGACAGCGCATCGCCGCCACGCCGCGAACCGCGCCGCCCGCGCCGTCCAGCTGGCCGCCGCCGGGGCCGCCGATGCCGAGGCCGTGGTCGAGCTGTTCGAGGGTGCGCTGCGCTGGCGCACGGACTGGCCGGAGGGCTTCCCCTCGGACGGCGTGGTCGCCTGGGACGCGGCAGCCCGGCAGCTGGTGGTCGACTGGCAGCTGCCGGACCAGGAGATCGTGCCGGCCGCGGCCCGCGTGCGGTATGTGAGGACGGACGACCGGGAGACCGAGGTCGCCCGCTCGGCGGCCGAACGCAAGTCGCTGTACCGGGAGTTGCTGGCCCAGTCGGTGCTGCGGGTGCTGGCCGAGCTGTTCCGGGCGGACACCGGCCGGCTGCTCGCCTCGGTGGTCCTCAACGGCTGCGTGGAGGCGATCGACCCGGCCACCGGCCGCCAGGAGCGCCGCTGCCTGGTCTCGGTGACGGTCGAGCGAGCGGCCTTCCTGGCCGTGGACCTGGCCCGGGTGGAGGCCGTCCACTGCCTGGTGGACGCCCTGCGCGGTCGCCTGAGCGCCCGCCCCGAGCGGCTGGAGGAGGTGCGCGCCGACCGGCGGGCCGAGCAGGTCGGCAGCTACCCGGTGCCCGGCGAGGAGGATCCGGACCTCTTCACGATGGACCCGCTGGAGTTCGAGGAGCTGATCGCCGAGCTGTTCCGGCGGCGCGGCTACCTGACCCGGACCACCGCCCGCAGCGGCGACCAGGGCGTGGACGTCATCGCGGAGGACCCGGACCCGATCACCGGCGGTCTGATCGTGATCCAGGCCAAGCGCTACCGCAGCCGGGTCGACCCGACGGCCGTCCGGGACTTGGACGCCACCCGGCTCCACCACGGCGCCAACCGGGGCATCCTGGTGACCACGGCGACCTTCGGCCCGGACTCCCGCCGCTGGGTGGAGGGCAAGCCGCTGGCCCTGGTGGACGGCGCCACCCTGCTCGGGCTGCTCCGCGAGCACGGTCTCCCCGGCCGCCTCGGCGGCCCCGCACCGGCCGCAACGCCCGCGCCCCTCACCCCCACCACGCCGGCCGCGCCGACCGCGGCCCCTGACTCCCCGATCGCCCCCGCACCCAGCGCCACCGCCGTGGCCGCCGCCCCCACCATGGCCGCCATGCCCGTGGTGGTCCGCACCCCGACGCTGGTGGACGTGCCGATCCCCCTGCCGGAGCCGGTGACCCCAGCGGCACCGGCGGCCCCGCCCGTCGAGCTGGCGCCCGGCGCGAACGAGGCCCTGTCGGCCGCCGACCGGCCGGTGTCCGTCCGGTTCGCCTTCGACCCGGCCGGGGCGGACGCCGATCTGACGCTGCTGCTGCTCGGCGCCGACGGCCTGGTCCGCAGCGACGCCGACTTCGTCTTCTACCACCAGCGGGAGGCCGAGGGCGGCGTGGTGCGGCTCGACGAGAAGACCCTGCTCGACGGCCGCGCGGTCGAGACCGGCACCGTCGACCTGGCCGCACTGCCGGCCTCCGTCCGCCGGATCGCGGTCTCGATCAACATCGACACCGACTCCGGTCTGACCTGCGCCGACCTCCAGGCCCCCGAGCTGACCGTCCAGGCCGCCGACGGGGCCGGCTGGTCCTTCGCCCCGCCCGCCGACCCGGGCCTGTCGGCCATGCTGGTCGCCGAGCTCTACCGCCACCAGCCGCCCGACTCCCCCGAGTTGTGGAAGATCCGGGCCATCGGCCAGGGCTGGTCCGACGGCCTGGAGGGCCTCGCCCGGGCCCACGGCGTCGAGATCGCCTGAGACCGAGGCGGCCCGGTGCGCGGGCACCGGGCCGCCGCCACGCTCACCCGGTCAGTGGCTGCACACCACGGTGACCTCGGCGAACCAGCCGTCCACCGGGTTGCCGTCGACCCAGTCGACCCCGCCGGCCGAGCACTGCGCTCTGGGGTAGCCGTTCGCGGCAGCCACGTTGTACGCGTTGATGTAGGCGTACTGCACCGCCGCACCCGAGTTGGCCTTGCCACCGGAAGTCCCGGTGAAGGTGGCCGTCGTGGTGGCCGAGGCGGGCACTGCGGCGAGCAGCACGGCTCCGGCGGTGGCAGTCGTGGCGAGCAGGTAGCGGAGTGGCTTCACTGGTGCGTCCCTTCGATGACGGTGCCGCGCAGGGCGCATTCATTCAGGCACTACAGCTCGTCAAAGTCATCAGCTGAGACGGAAGTCGAGCGATCGGTGGCCGGTTCCTGCCACCCTGGCGCAGAGCCGTCGACAGCAGCCTGGGCGAGGTTCCGCTCCAGCCGCTCCAGGGTCTCCAGGGCCTGGGCCCGCTCCCCCTCGGACAGGTCGGCGGCAACGAGCTCCTCCAGCCGGCTCCAGGCCTGTTCGACCTCCCGGCGCAGCGCGTGGCTTGCCGCGGTCGGCTCGATCAGGGCGGCCCGCCGGTCGGTCGGCGAGGGGCGGCGGCGGACGAAGCCGGCCTGCTCCAGCCGCCGGACGGTCCGCGTCATGGTGGCCGCGTCGGAGTCGAGCAGCCGGACCAGGTCGGCCTGGCGCTGCGCTCCGAGGTCCCACAGCTGCATCATCACCAGCTCCTGGCCCGGGTGCAGGCCGAGGCGGCGCAGCAGCTGCCCGGCGTGCATCCGGTGCAGCCGCGCCAGCCGGAAGATCGCATGGCTGATGGGCCCGCCGCCCGCGGCGGCCGGTACCGGAACGCTGGCCATCTGGCCCACCTCTCCCTGATCGGTCAACCAAAACTACCGTGCGAGGGCGATCACCATGCGGCTCTCCCGTCATTTCCCCACATCAGCCCAGTGACGCAGGTCACATTCAAGCCCGGGAATGCCTTCGCTGGATTTACCTGTTCGAACAGGTATCAGCCGGCCACTCGTCACGAGGGAAGAGACCATGACCACTGCATTCGACCCGATCGTCCTGGGCGGCAAGCGCCTGAGCAGCCGCATCGCGATGGCACCGATGACCCGCAGCCGTGCGTACGGTGCGGGCGCGGAGCCGACCGAATTGATGGCGGAGTACTACGCCCAGCGCGCCGGCGCCGGCCTGATCGTCACCGAGGGCATCCAGCCCTCCCCCGTCGGCCAGGGCTACCCGAACACTCCCGGCCTGCACACGGCGGGTCAGGTCCGGGCCTGGCGCCTGGTCACCGACGCCGTGCACCGCGCGGGCGGCGTGATCTTCGCCCAGCTGATGCACACCGGCCGGATCGGCCACCCCAGCCTGCTGCCCCAGGGCCTCACCCCGGTCGCCCCCTCGGCCGTCGCCGCCCGGGGCCAGGTGTTCACCACCGAGGGGCCGAAGGACTTCGTGACGCCCGAGGAGCTGACCGAGGACGGGATCCGGCAGACCGTCGCCGACTTCGCCGACGCGGCCCTGGGCGCGATCGAGGCGGGGTTCGACGGAGTGGAGCTGCACGGCGCCAACGGCTACCTCATCCACCAGTTCCTTGCCCCGGGCAGCAACCTGCGCACCGACGCCTGGGGCGGCGGTGCCGAGGGCCGGGCCCGCTTCGCCGTCGAGGTCGTCACGGCCGTGGCCGAGGCGGTCGGCGGCCACCGGGTCGGCCTGCGGATCTCGCCCGGGAACCCGTACAACGACATCAGCGAGCCGGCCCCGGGTGAGACGTACCAGGCCCTGGTCGAGCGGCTGGCCGGGCTCGACCTCGCGTACCTGCACCTGATGGAGGGCCCGGACCGGGAGCTGACCGACCGGCTGCGCAAGGCCTGGCCGGGCGTCTTCGTCCTCAACCCGTTCACCCACCCCGAGGCGACCGGACCGCAGGCGCTGAAGCTGGTCGAGGACGGCACCGCCGACATGATCGCCTACGGCGCGCTCTTCCTGGCCAACCCCGACCTCCCGGCCCGCCTGGCCGCCGGCGGCCCGTTCAACGCCCCGGACAGCTCGACCTTCTACGGCGGCGACCACCGCGGGTACACCGACTACCCGGTGCTCGGCGCCTGAACCGCCTCGGGCCACCGGCGCGGCCACGCGGCGGGCCGCCCCGGCGACGGCAGAGTGAGTCTCAGCAGATGCCGCACCACCGACCCCCGGGAGTCACCATGCCCATCGCGATCACCTTCTCCGAGTACGGCGCCCCCGAGGTGCTGCGGCCCGCCGAACTGCCCCTGCCCGAGCCGGGCCCGGGGCAGGTCCGGATCAAGGTCAGGGCCGCCTCGGTGAACCCGTTCGACCTGAAGCTCCGCTCCGGCCTGATGGCCCAGGCCGTCCCGGTCCGCTTCCCGGCCGTCCTGGGCCTGGACGCGGCCGGGGTGGTCGACGCGGTGGGCGCGGGCGCCGACGCCGCCGTGGGCGACGAAGTCCTCGGCACCACCAACGGCGGCGGCGGGTACGCCCAGTACGCCCTGCTGGGAGACCTGACGGCCAAGCCGGCGGAGCTGTCCTGGGAGCACGCCGCCTCGCTGGTCACCGTCGGCCGCACCGCGTTCCGCGTCCTCGCCCAGCTGGGCGTCGAACGCGGCCGGACCCTCCTGGTGCACGGCGCGGCCGGCGCGGTCGGCTCCATCGCCGTGCAGCTGGCCGCCGCCCGCGGGGTCACCGTCGTCGGCACGGCCGCCGAGCGGGACCTCGAGCAGGTCACCGCGCTGGGCGCGACCGCCGTCCGGTACGGGGACGGCTGGGCGGAGCGGGTCCGGGCGGCGGCGCCGCAGGGGGTGGACTTCGTCCTCGACGCCGCCGGGGCCGGCGTCCTCGCGGAGTCGGTGGCGCTGACCGGCGATCCGGCCAGGGTCATCACCATCGCCGACGGGGCCGCCCGGGAGCACGGGGTGCGTTTCAGCGACGGCAGCGGGGACCGGGACTACAAGCCGCTGCCGGAGCTGGCCCGGCTGGCCGCCGCCGGCAGACTGGCCCTGCCCGAGTGGCGTGGCTACCCGCTGGCCGAGGCCGCGCAGGCGCACGCCGACCTCGAGGCCCGCCGCAACCGCGGCAAGGCGGTCCTGCTGCCCTGACGCCTCCGTCAGCCGCAGACCACTCCCGGCCCGTCCAGGGCGGAGGCGTCCACGGCCCGGGTGAGCTGCTCCAGGCGCTGGCGCAGCTCGACGATCTCGGCGAGGTCCAGGCCGGTGGCGCCGGTGACCCGGACGGGCAGCTGCAGGGCCTGGGCCCGCAGGGCGGCACCCTCGGAGGTGAGCCGGACGGTCACCGAGCGCTCGTCGGCGGCGCTGCGCTCGCGGCGGACCAGTCCGGCCGCCTCCAGCCGCTTGAGCAGCGGGGAGAGGGTGCCGGAGTCGAGGCGCAGGCGCTCGCCGATCCGCTTCACCGGGAGCTCGCCGTCCTCCCAGAGCACCAGCATGACCAGGTACTGGGGGTAGGTGAGCCCCAGCGGCTGCAGCGCGTCGCGGTAGAGGGCGTTGAAAGCGCGCGAGGCGGCGTGCAGCGCGAAGCAGATCTGGTTGTCCAGCCGGAGCCACTCGGCGCTCGGCTCGACGGCCGACAGGTCCTCGCTCATGGTTCCAGGCTACCTCAGGCGCCATTCAGTTGTGCGCAATTGAATTGTGTGCTCTCATAGTGGACGTCGAGAACCCCACCGGACAGCAAGGACGGATCTCATGAGCGCGCTGTACACCGCCGTAGCCACCGCCACCAACGGCCGCCAGGGTCGCACGGTGAGCAACGACGGCCAGCTGGACCTGCAGCTGGCGATGCCCCCGGCGCTGGGCGGCAACGGTCAGGGCACCAACCCCGAGCAGCTCTTCGCCGGCGGCTACGCGGCCTGCTTCGCCAGCGCCCTCGGCCTGGTCGGCCGCCAGGCCAAGGTCGACACCTCCGAGGTCGCCGTGACCGCCGAGGTCAGCCTGGACAAGGACGAGACCAGCTTCGGCCTCTCCGTCGTCCTGCGGGTCGAGCTGCCGGACTCCCTGGAGTCCGCCACCGCCCGCGCCCTGGTCGAGCAGGCCCACCAGGTCTGCCCGTACTCCAAGGCGACCCGGGGCAACATCCCGGTCGAGCTCGTCATCGAGTAACACCGGCCGGAGAACGAATGCGGCGGGAGACCTCAGTGGTCTCCCGCCGCATTCGTGCGTGCGCGTCAGCCGGTCGGCTCCCGGGTGAACTGCCACTCGCTCGCGCAGATCTCGTACCCCAGCCAGGCGTTGACGGCGAGCATCGGCGCGTTGGAGTCGTCGTTGTTGGTGTACGCCTGCGTCAGACCGGCCGCGCGGGCGCGGTGCAGCGAGTCGGTCTTGGCGAGCTTGGCCAGGCCGCGGCCGCGGAAGGCGGCGGCCGTGGTGGTGAAGGCCGACCAGTAGCGGGTGGCGCCGTCCGTGCGGACCGCGCTGAAGGCCGCCGGAACGCCGTCGACCAGGGCCACCGTGGCGAGCTCGTGGTCCTGCTCGGGGTGGCGCCAGACCTCCTCCAGCCAGCTCTCGTACTCCTGGCCGGCCGCGTCGACCTCGCCCGGCTCGTCCTCGGTGCCCGCCACGTCCAGGCGGTAGATCGGGGACGGGTCGGCCGCGAAGGAGGCCACCGTGCGGAGTTCGACGCCAGGTGGCAGCGCGGGCACCGGCCGCAGCTCACCGGTCAGGTCGAGCCGGGCGAAGTGCGCCTGACGCCCCTTCCGGTAGCCCCGGGCCCCGGCGAAGGCGAGCGCCTCGGGGGTGTCGTCCACCCAGGAGTGCACGGTGGTCACGCCATGGGCCGTCAGGTGCTGCTCGGCGGCGGCCAGCAGGGCGCGGCCGGCCCCGCGGCCGCGGGCCGCTGGCAGCACGCTGACGTTGGCCGAGCCCTGGCCCGGCACGCTCGAGTCGGTGTGCACCGTCACCCGGGCGGAGCCGGCCACCCGGCCGTCGAGCTCGGCCAGGAGCAGCCGGAAGTGCTGCCCGGCCTCGGCGTTGGTCGCCGTCCAGAGCACGCCCTGCGGCGTCATGAACAGGTGGCCGCGGCCGGCCTGGTAAGCGTCGGCGGCGGCCTCGGCGTCGGCGGGCCGGAAATCACGGATGTGCAGAGTCATATGCTCCGGACGCTAACCCGGGCCGCCGCCCCTGGGCTCCTGATTTTCCCGCCCGCCCTGGCTGCCCGCCTTTAAAGCTCAAGTTCAGCTCTGAGATTGCCGGGCGCGGGTTGGCAACGACCGCCCGGGGCGACACTCTCAGCATCGGGGGCGGGCAGGGTGCCCGACCCCGCCGGGAGACCGCCGGAGAGGGGGCGTTCACGATGGTCCGGAACTTCGCGGGGCCCGCACCCGCCTTGGGTGTCGGCATCGGCTGGCGGGCCGAGATCGACACCGCGGTCGAGCGGCTGCCCGGGCTGGACTGGGTCGAGGTGGTGGCAGAGAACCTCTGCCCCGACGGCCTGCGGGCCGGCCTGCTGCCCGAGTCGCTGCGGGTGCTGCGCGAGCGCGGCGTCACCGTCGTGCCGCACGGCGTCTCGCTCGGCCTCGGCGACGCCGGGCAGCCCGACCGGGCCCGGCTGGCGCGCCTCGCCGTCACCGCCGAGGCGCTCGGCGCACCCCTGGTCACCGAGCACCTGGCCTTCGTCCGCGCGGGCGGCCACGAGGCCGGGCACCTGCTGCCCGTCCCGCGCACCCGGGACTCCCTCCTGGTGGTGGCCGAGAACATCCGGATCGCCCAGGCCGAGCTGCCCGTACCGCTCGCCCTGGAGAACGTCGCCGCCCAGCTCGCCTGGCCGGACGACGAGTTGACCGAAGGGCAGTTCCTCGCGGAGTTGGTCGAGCGGACCGGCGTACGGCTGCTGATCGACGTCGCCAACCTGCACACCAACCACGTCAACCTCGGCCTCGACATCGCCGCCGAGCTCGACCGGCTGCCGCTGGAGGCGATCGCCTACGTGCACATCGCGGGCGGCCGGCTGCTGGACGGCGTCTGGCACGACACCCACGCCGACCCGGTCGGCGAGCCGGTGCTGGCGGTGCTCGCCGAGCTGTGCGCCCGCACGGCGCCGCCCGGCGTCCTGCTGGAGCGGGACGACAACTTCCCGCCGCCGTACGAGCTGGCCGCCGAACTCGGCGCCGTCCGCGCGGTGCTGAGCCGCGCACCGCAGGTGCGGCATGTCTGAGCGGCTGGAGTACGTGGTCCGGGCGGACGGGGACGCCGAGCTGGTGCTGGCCCGGGAGCGGCTCGGGCGGGGGCAGACGGAGCTGCTGGCCGCGCTGGTCGGCGGGGCACCCGTACCCGCGGGCTTCGACCCGGCCCAGGTCCGCCGCCAGGCGGCCGGACTGGCGGCCAAGCGGCGGGACACGGTGGCCCGGGTCGAACCCGAGCCGGCCCGCCTGCTCGGCCCGGCGTACGGACCGCTCTTCCTCCGCTACGCCGCCCTCCACCCGCCTGAGGGCGGCTACCGCGCCGACGCCCGGGCCTTCGCCGCCTGGGCGCTGGCCCAGCCCGGCACCGAACCGCACCGGCCGGCCCTGACCGCCTGGCTCGCCCCGCCGGGCGGACGCCGCCGGTGGGCCCGGCGGCGGACGGCCTGACCGGCCCCAACACCGATCGACTCAATTCACGGGGGTAGCAATGTGGTACTCGCTCTTCGTCCTCGCGGCAGTCCTGGTGCTCGGCACCGGGCTCGACGTCTCCGCCGCCCGGTACCGGCTGCGCCGGGTGCCCAACCCGAGCGGCCTGCCGGGGCGGGCGCTGCCGCTGCTCGACACCGCCTTCCTGGCCGGCGGCCCGGCCCGGGTGGCGGACACGGTGATCGTCCGGATGCAGCAGGAGGGCCGGCTGGTGGTCTCGCGGGACCGCCAGGCCACCGTCACCGACGGGCAGCCCCGGGACGAGATCGAGGCGGTGCTGATCGGCACCGCCGGGCCCGGCCGCCGGGAGCGGCTGGACGTGCTGCGGGCCAAGATGATGCGCAGCGAGCACGTCCAGCTGATCGGCGACCGGCTCGCCGACCGGGGCCTGATGCGGCGGCCGACGCTGATCCGCCGGGTCGTCGCGGCCCGCTGGTGCCTGGTGGCCGCGCTCCTGGTCACCCTGGTGCTCGGCGTCCTGGCGACCGTGCACTGGGTGGATGCCCCGGGGCAGGGCACCAGCACCCCGCCGGTCTTCGCCTTCACCGGGCTCTTCCTGCTCGGCCTGTTCTGGTACGCGGCCTCCGGCCCGGGCTCCGGGCGGATCACCCCGGCCGGTCTGCGGCAGCTCACCCTCATGCGGCAGGGCGCCCCCTGGCGCCCGACCCTCGCGCTGACCGGCGGCGCCGCGCTCGCCGCGATCACCGCCGAGGAGGCGGTCTCCCTGGGCAGGATGGCGCTCAAGGGGCCCGACTCCCTGACCGACGCCTCGCTGCGCGCCGCCCTGCTGGCCGACGCCGCCGGGCCCGTCCGCGGCTCCGGCACGCTCAACTCCTCGGGCGTCGGCTACGACAACGCGACGGCCATCTGGTGCGCCGACTCCCGCTCGACCGCGAGCTGCGGCTCCAGCAGCCACTACGGCGGCTCTCACCACGACGGCGGCTCGCACAGCGGCGGCTCGTCCGGGCACGGCGGGCACAGCGGGCACAGCTGCGGTGGACACAGCTGTGGCGGCCACAGCGGCTGTGGGTCCAGCTGCGGCTCCTGAAACGGTCCGCCGGTCACAGTTCGGTATCGTGCGCGGGCAAAGTGGTCCGTTCCGGCCGAGGTAGGTCTAGAAAAAGCCCATGTGGTTGCTCTTCCTGATCCCCGCCTGCCTTGCCGCCGTGCTCTCCTGTCTCCGGCTGGTGCGGGTAGCGGCCACAGCTGATTCGCTGGCCTGGCTGGAGCGGGCCGAGCCCGCCGAGGCGATCGGGATCGGCCTGTACGAGACGGCGTACCTGGCGGGCGGTCCGATCCGGGTGGTGGACCTGGTGCTGGTGCTGATGACCGCCCGGGGGCGGCTGCACCTGGCACACACCGGCTGGACCACCGTGGTCGATCCGAGAGGCCGGAGCCGCCTGGAGCGGGCGCTGATCGCCGCCGTCGGCCCCGAGGGCCAGTGCCGCACCCCGGAGCTCAAGGAGGAGCTGGTCGAGCACCCGACCGTCCAGGAGATCGGCGGCCGGCTCACCATGGCCGGCCTGGCCACCCCGCTGGGCGTCCGGGAGAGCACCCTGCTGGCCGTCCGGCAGGTGCGGCAGGCACTGCTGCTCACCGTCGTCATGTTCGGCGCGGCGCTGGCCCTGTCCGCCCCGAACAGCGGGGACGCCGGCGCGGCGGTGGCCTGGTTCTCGCTGCCGCTGATCCTCACCACCGGCACCCTCCTGATGGCCCGGGTGGACGTCCAGGCCTACACCCGCTGGGCCACCCCGGCCGGGCAGGAGGTGCTGCGCAGCGTCCGCATCCCCGACCAGCACGGCCTCGGCGACGACGCCGAGCGCGAGCTCCTCACCGCCGTGGCCATGGTCGGCCCCGCGGCACTGGCCGATCCCCGCCTGCGGGAGGCACTGCGCGGCTGAGGCAGTGCCCACAGCTGCGAAGGAGGCGTGAGGGTGTCCCGCAGTTTGCATGAGCATGCTGGACGCGGCGGCGCCACGGCCCCTAGCTTCGACCTCCGTGCCAGCATCGCCACTGATCAGCGTCATCGTCGCCGCCCACGACCGCCAGGGGTCGCTGGACGAATGCCTGCGGTCCGTCCTGAGCCAGTCCTTCAAGGACGTCGAGGTCGTCCTGGTCCGTGACCAGGCCGCCGAGTGCCCGGCCGACCTGGTCGACTCCTGGGCCGGGAAGGACGACCGGGTCACAGCCGTCCGGCTGGACGGCCTGCAGAGCATCGGCCGGATCCGCACCGCCGGCGCCGAGCGCGCCCGGGGCGACTACCTGCTCTTCCTGGACGCCGACCACTTCATGCTCGGCTCCACCCTGCAGGCGATGGCCGACCGCCTCGCGGAGGCCTACCGGCCGGACCTCCTGCTGTTCGGCCACACCCGCCTGCACCAGGGCCGCTGCCTGCCCGGCGCGGCGGCCGACCTGCTCGCCAAGCAGCGCCCGCAGCCCTTCGCGCCCGTCCAGCAGCCGGAGCTGTTCGGCGCGCCCGCGTACGCGTGGGACAGGCTGTTCCGGCGCGAGTTCTGGGCGGCGCAGCAGCTGTCCTTCCCGGACGGCCTGCACGAGGAGGTCGCCACCGTCCACCGCGCGATGATCGCCGCCGAGCAGCTCGCCGTCCTCAAGTGGGACTGCGTCCAGCTGCGCCGCAAGCTCACCCAGCACCCGGCCGGCTCGCCCGAGGGCAGCCAGTTCGACGTCTTCGACCGCTACGAGCAGAGCTTCGCCCTGCTCGCCGAGCGCACCCAGCTGGACGGCGTGCAGCCGCACCTGTTCGGCCGGATGGTCCGGCACTACCTCTTCCTGCTCAACCTCTCCGGCGGCGTCCCGCGCGGCGACCGCTCCCGCTTCTTCCAGCGCGCGAGCGAGCACTACAACCGCTACCTGCCCGAGCAGTACGAGCGCCCGGAGGGCCGCGAGGGCGTCAAGTTCCAGCTGCTCGGCGGCGGCAAGTACGCGGCCTTCGAGGCGGCGAAGCTGCCGATGCTCTTCTCGCGGGGGCGCTGAGCAGAGGCGCTGAGCAGAAAGGTGCGCCACCCGTCCTCGGGTGGCGCACCTTCTACGTTCAGACCAGACCGTTGAGGAGCTCCGCGACCGGCTTGCGGCGGCCCGTGTAGAACGGGACCTCCTCGCGGACGTGCAGCCGGGCCCGGGACGGGCGGAGGTCACGCATGAGGTCCACGATCCGGTGCAGCTCGTCCGCCTCGAAGGCCAGCAGCCACTCGTAGTCGCCGAGCGCGAAGGAGGCCACCGTGTTGGCCCGCACGTCCGGGTAGCCACGGGCCATCTTGCCGTGCTCGGCGAGCATCGCCCGCCGCTCCTCGTCGGGGAGCAGGTACCACTCGTAGGAGCGCACGAACGGGTAGACGCACACGTACTCGCGCGGGTGCTCGTCCGCCAGGAACGCCGGGATGTGCGACTTGTTGAACTCGGCGGGGCGGTGCAGCGCCATGTTCGACCAGACCGGCTCGAGCTCGCGGCCCAGCGCGGTGCGGCGGAAGCGGTTGTACGCCTCCTGCAGGTCGTCCGAGTCCTCGGCGTGCCACCAGACCATCAGGTCGGCGTCGGCGCGCAGGCCGGAGACGTCGTAGGTGCCGCGCACGGTGACGTCCTTGGCCGCCAGCTGCTCGAACAGCGCGTCGACCTCGGCCGCCAGTGCGGTGCGGTCCTCGGGCAGCGCGCCCTTGAGGCGGAACACCGACCACATGGTGTAGCGGATGACCTGGTTGAGGTCACGGGCCTTCTTCTTCACGGGCTGCTCGGCCGCCTGCTCTGCAACGTTCTCAGTCATGCCTTCATTGTCCCTGCTGCCACCTCTGCCCCCGTCCCCGGGGTCAACAGCTCGTTGACGGCCCGCCGCGCGCTCGCCACGCAGGCGGGGATGCCCACCCCGTCGTACGCCGCCCCGCAGACGGCGAGTCCGCCGACCGACCGCACCGCGCGCCGGATCCGCTCGACCCGGTCGAGGTGCCCCACCGGGTACTGCGGCAGCCCGCCGCGCCAGCGGGTCACGGCCGTGTCGTACGGGCGGGCCCGCAGGCCGACGGCCTGGCCGAGGTCGGCCAGCGAGCGGGCCGCCAGCTCTTCGTCGGGCAGGTCGAGGGCGGCCTCCTCGCGGTGACGGCCCAGCGAGGTGCGCAGCACGAAGGAGTCGGGGGCCGAATCGGCCAGCCAGCCCCACTTGTTGCTGGAGAAGGTGGAGGCCTTGATCGCGCGGCCGTCCACCGGCGGCACCAGGAAGCCGCTGCCGCTCAGGCCGGGCAGGTCGGCGCGGCGGAAGGCCAGCGTCACCAGGGCCATGCCCGCGTACTCGACCTGGTCGAGCTCGGTGGCGGCGGCCGGTGCGTCGGTGCGCAGCAGGCGGGCGGCCTCCGGGGCCGGGACGGCCAGGACGACCGCATCGGCGTGCAGCGTCTCGCCGTTGGTGACGACCCGCCAGCCCTCGGGGGTGCGGCGCAGCTCCTCTACGGGGCTGTCGGTGCGCAGGTCCGCCCCGGCCGCGCGGCAGGCGGCGGCGACGGCCTCCGGCAGGGTGCCGAGGCCGCCGCGCAGGCCCTGGAAGACCGGACCGCCACCGCTCGCACGGCCGGTCAGCTCGCGGACGCCCTCGACCAGCGGGGCGCCCGAGCGGGCGATCGGCAGCAGTGCGGGGACGGCGGCGCGCAGCGAGATCTCGTCGGCGTGGCCGGCGTACACCCCGCCGAGCAGCGGCTCCACCAGCCGGTCGGCGACCTCCTGGCCCAGGCGGTCCGCCACGTACCGGCCGATCGCGACGTCCTCCTCGAACGGCTCGGTCGCCCGCTCGTCCTGCGCCCGCGCCAGCCCCTCCGCCGACAGCACCTGCGAGGCGGCCAGCGCCGCGAGGTCACCCGGCACCCCCATCAACTGCCCGCCGGGCAGCGGCCGCAGCGCCTCCCGGCTCCAGATCGCCGCCTTCGCCGTGCTCGGCGGCTCCAGCTCCTCCCCCAGCCCGACCTCCCGGGCCAGCTCCACCGCCTCCGGCCGCCTGGCCAGCATCGACTCGGCCCCGAGGTCCACCCGCACCCCGCCGACCTCACCCCCGAACAGCTTCCCCCCGAGCCGCCCGGACGCCTCCAGCAGCGTCACCCGCCGCCCCCGAGCCGCCCACGCGGCGGTCAGCCCCGCGATACCCCCACCGATCACCACGACATGCGACTCAGCCATGCCCCGAGTCTCGCAGAGCTCACACCCTTCCCCTCAATTCCCCCGTCGCCGCTCCAACCGGTCCAGCTCCACGACTACCGGGAACGGCACCTGCAACTCCAGCCGACCTCGGTGCGGCACCGGCGGGCCATATGCGCCGGAGACTCGATCGAGTTCATAGACGTACGCAACGACCTGGTCGTCCTCCAGCTCGATCCGCCAGTAATGCGGGATCCCCGCCTCGGCGTACCGAAGTGGCTTGGACCTGCGGTCCCGGTCCTCGGACTCCGGCGAGACGACCTCGACCACCAACAGCACCTCGTCCGGCTCGAACCACGTACGGCGCCGCCGGTACTCGGCATCGGCGACTACGAGGTCCGGTTCGGGGCGGTTCTTGCGATCGAGGCGGATGGTCATCTCACGCTCGACCTCGAGCTCCTCCGGGGCCTGAGCCTCAAGGGCGAAAGTCAGGCCGGAAACCAACCGGCTGTGCCAGGACCGCTGGGGGGACATCATGAAGACCAGCGCTCCGTCGACAATCTCGGTGTGGCGTGGCGCCTCGGTGAGACGATCGAGATCCTCTGCGTACCAGCCCTCCTCACGGGGCGGGTACATCCACTCAGGCATCGAGCTCATGCGCCCAGCGTAGCCAGCCGGGACGCCGGATATCGTGCCGTCCGTGGACATGGCTCTGGAGTTCGAGGCGCAGCGGCCTCGGCTGTTCTCACTGGCTTACCGGATGCTCGGCTCGGCCGCCGAGGCCGAGGATGCGGTGCAGGACACCTACCTGAAGTGGCACGGGGCGCTGCGGGAGGAGATCTCCAACCCGTCGGCCTGGCTGGCGAAGGTGCTGACGAACCTCTGCCTGAACCGGCTGACCTCGGCGCGGGTGCGGCGTGAGCGGTACGTGGGGCCGTGGCTGCCGGAGCCGGTGCGCACCGACGGCGGGGTGCTGGGACCGCTGGAGACGGCGGAGCAGCGGGACTCGGTGTCGCTCGCGGTGCTGGTGCTGATGGAGCGGCTGACCCCGGCGGAGCGGGCCTGCGTCGTGCTGCGGGACGCCTTCGAGTACAGCCACCGGGAGATCGCCGAGGTGCTCGACGTCTCCGAGGCGGGCGCCCGGCAGACCTACCGGCGGGCCAAGCAGCACCTCGCCGAGGGCCGCCCCCGCTTCGACTCCGCCCCGGCGCCGCAGACCGAGCTGCTGCAGAGCTTCCTGGCCGCTGCCGCCGAGGGCTCGCTGGGCAAGCTGGAGGCGCTGCTCGCCGAGGAGGTGGTCGCCTGGTCGGACGGCGGCGGCAAGGTCCGGGCGGCCATCCGGCCGGTGTACGGGCCGAACAACGTGGCCCGCTTCCTGCTCGGGGTGCTCGCCCGCTTCGGCGAAGGCTTCGAGCTGGCGTTCGCCGAGGTCAACGGCGCGGCGACGGTTCTGGCGCGGGAGGACGGGCAGCTCACCGCGGCCGCGACGGTGGAGGGCGAGCACGGCCGGATCACCGGTATCCGCATCCTCCGCAACCCCGACAAGCTCGCCTTCCTCGCCGCCCAGACCGGGTAGCTGTCACAGATCGCGAAGCCGCCCGGTTCCTCCCTCCGAAGAGACCCGCCAGAGGGAGGAGACGGCGATGGAGAGCAACGTGATCCTGGTGACCGGGGCGACCGGCGTGCTGGGCCGGGAGGTGGTCGAGCGGGCGCGCCGGGCCGGGGTGCCGGTCCGGGCGCTGACCCGGCGGGCCGAGCCGCCCCGCACCCCGGGCGTGAGCTGGTGCACCGGTGACCTGCTGAGCGGCGAGGGCCTGGCCGAGGCCTTCGCCGGGGTCCGTACGGTGATCCACTGCGCGACCGACGCCAAGCGCTACAGGAACGACCTGCCCGCCTTCGAGCAGCTGATCGCGGCGGCGAGAACGGCCGGGGTCGGGCACGTCGTCAACATCTCGATCGTCGGCATCGACCAGGTGCCGTTCCCGTACTACCGGGTCAAGCTCGCCGGCGAACAGCTGCTCAGGGCCTCCGGCCTGGGCTGGACCAACCTGCGGGCCACCCAGTTCCCCGAGCTGCTGGACTCGGCCTTCGGCGCGCTGGCGAAGTCCCCCGTGGTGCCGATGCTCTCCGGCGCCCGCTGCCAGCCGGTGGACCAGGGCGAGGTGGCCGAGCGCCTGCTGGAGCTGGCCCTGGGCGAGCCCGCCGGGGACGCCCCGGAGCTGGCCGGGCCGAAGGTGTACGACCTGCTCGCCCTCACCCGCAGCTGGCTGAGGGCCGCCGGCCACCGCCGCCTGGTCCTGCCCGTCCCCCTCCCGGGCCGCCTCGGCGCTGCGCTGCGCTCCGGCGGCCTGACCAACCCCGAGCGCGCGGTCGGCCGCCGGACGTGGGAGGACTTCCTGCGCACCAAGGTGGCCAACCCGTAACCGAGTTGAGATCGCTCCGAGGGAGCCGCCCGCGCTCCGGCACCGTCCAATGGTCGTGCCCGGGCACGGGCGACTCACCACGGGGAGGGGTAACCGGGATGGCGTACGGAAGACGGAGAGCGGCGGCGGGGGCGGTACTGGCGGCGGCGGTGCTGCTCTCGGGGTGCAGCTCCGAGGACGGCGCGTCGAGTCACGGGGCGGCCGCCGTCGCCCAGGCGCCGCAAGCGGCGGGCGGGCAGCCCGCGACGGTGAATCCGAGCGCGGCCGCGGGCGCCGGCAAGGGCGCCACGGCCCCGGTCGAGACCCGGCAGATCAGCTACACCGCCCAGCTGTCGGTGCGGGTCGCCGACGTGCCCAAGGCGGTGACCAGCGCCGAGGCGCTGGCCGTGCCCGGCACCGGCGGGTACGTCGCCGAGGAGCAGGTGCAGTCCGCCGAGGGCGGCGGGCAGGCCTCCGCCCGGCTGGTCCTCAAGCTGCCGACCGCGGGCTTCCCGCAGGCGCTGGACCAGCTGGCCGGGCTCGGCCAGGTGCTCGACCGGCGCAGCCAGGCCCAGGACCTGACGCAGCAACTGGTCGACCTGGACAGCCGGGTGAAGAGCCAGCAGGCCAGCGTCGAGCGCATCCGGGAGCTGATGAAGAACGCGACCGGCCTGGCCGACGTGGTCTCGCTGGAGGCCGAACTCAGCCGCCGGGAGGCCGATCTGGAGTCGCTGCAGCGCCAGCGGCAGGACCTCGGCGGTCAGGTCGCGCTCTCCACCGTCACCCTGCAGCTGACCACCGCCGCCCCGGCCCCGGCCGTACCGGCCAAGGCCAAGGAGAAGGGCTTCTGGGCCGCCGTCGGCGGTGCCTTCGCCGGCGGCGGGCACGTCCTGCTGACGGTGCTGCGCGGCATCGTGGTCGTCCTGGCGGCCGCGGCGCCGTTCCTGCTGGTGGCCGCCGGGCTCGCCACGCTGTTCTGGACCGTGCGCCGACGGCTGCCGGCGAAGCGGCACACGGAGCGGACGGACGACGCCCAGGGCTGAGCGCCGCCCGCCGTACCGGAAGGGTCAGCGCTCGGTGGCCTCGTGCACGAAGGCGACCAGCCTGGTCAGCGCATCCGGGTCCATGCTCGGCATGACGCCGTGGCCGAGGTTGAAGATGTGGCCGCTGCCGCCCAGCGACTGGGCGGCGTGCAGCACCTCGCGCGCCTTGGTCTCCACCACGTGGGTGGGCGCGTAGAGCACGGCCGGGTCGAGGTTGCCCTGCAGCGCCTTGCCCGGCCCGACCCGCTCGGCGGCCACGTTCAGCGGCACCCGCCAGTCGACGCCGACCACGTCGGCCCCGGCCTGGCTCATCAGGGGGAGCAGCTCGCCGGTGCCCACGCCGAAGTGGATCCGCGGCACGCCGTAGCCCGCCACGGCGTCGAACACCTTGCTGCTCGCGGGCATCACCGAGCGGCGGTAGTCGTCGGGGGCCAGCGCGCCGACCCAGGAGTCGAAGAGCTGGACGGCGGAGGCGCCGGCCTCGATCTGGATCTTCAGGAAGGCTGCCGTGATGTCGGCCAGCCGGTCGACCAGCGCGGCCCACAGCTCGGGCTGGCCGTACATCATGGCCTTGGTCTTCTCGTGGCTCTTGGACGGGCCGCCCTCGACCAGGTAGCTGGCCAGGGTGAACGGCGCCCCGGCGAAGCCGATCAGCGGGGTCGCGCCGAGCTCCTCGACCAGCATGCCGACGGCCTCGGTGATGTACGGCATGTCGTCCGGCTCCAGCGGGCGCAGCCGCTGCAGGTCCTCGACGGTGCGGATCGGGTCGGCGATCACCGGTCCGATGCCCGGCTTGATGTCCACGTCGATGCCGACGGCCTTGAGCGGCACCACGATGTCGCTGAAGAAGATCGCGGCGTCCACCTTGTGGCGGCGCACCGGCTGCAGGGTGATCTCCTTGACCAGCTCCGGCATCATGCAGGAGTCGAGCATCGGGATGCCCTCACGGACCTTCAGGTACTCCGGCAGTGAGCGCCCGGCCTGGCGCATGAACCAGACCGGCGTGTGCGGCACCGGCTCCCGGCGCGCGGCGCGCAGGAACGCGGAGTCGTACGCGGCGCCACGGCGCGCGCCGCCCTCGCTGGGGGTCTGACCGGACGGGGCTGCGGCTGCGGAAGTCTCACTCACAACCCGAATCTTCGCACGCGCCGCTCGGCACCCCGTCCGCGGCCGCTCGTGGGTTCTTACAGAATCGCGCCGCCTGGGTCCGCACTGCGCCCTGCTCGGGCCGCGCGACCGATCTGACGGGTACGTCCCGATTTGCACACCCGTTCGAAGCGGGCGGCACGCCACGCGGGTGGCGGATGCTCGGAAAGCGGCCCCGGCCGACCTACGCTTCAGCTCATGGCAGCGGTCGGCGGGCACCCCGCACAGGGTGGCGGAACGGGCAAGGATGCGGCGCCGATCGAGTTCCGCAATGCGGTCGAGGCGCTCGCGGGAGCGCGACTGCGCCCCGAGGTGCAGCTCACCGTCGAACCCGCGCCGCGCCGGCTCGCGCCCTTCGCCTACGCCGTCACCGCCACCGTGGAGGTGGACGGCGAGGAGCTGGCCGACGGCCGGCTGGTACTGCTGCACGACCCGGCCGGCCAGGAGGCCTGGCACGGCGACTTCCGGGTGGTGACGCTCAGTCGGGCCGAGCTGGAGCCCGAGATGGCGGGCGACCCGATGCTGGCCGAGGTCGGCTGGGCCTGGCTGACCGACGCGCTGCAGGCGCACGGCGCCGGCTACGCCGAGCCGGGCGGCACCGTCACGCACGCCGCCTCGCACTACTTCGGCGCGCTCGCCGCCCGCGACTCCTCCACCGAGATCGAGATCCGAGCCTCCTGGACCCCGGCCGACGGCCGCTTCGAGCGGCACCTGGCCGCCTGGGGCGACCTGCTGTGCATCTGCGCGGGCCTGCCGCCGACCCTGCCGCTCCCGCTCCCCGACGGCCCGTCACTCGGCGGAGTGGTCCCGATGCCCGCCCGCCGCCGCCCGCGCTCCCACTGACGCACCCGCACGCTCCCACGGAAGGGGTGCCCGGTACACCCGTGTGCGAGCAGTGCCACCCGCAGGGCTGACGGTGGGTGACTTGGGCGGCGCTCTGCGTCAATTCCCTGTCCGGTTCTGACCACCTATGCCCTGTCACGGTCGATTCCGTGCGATTCGGGGGCATGTCGTATCAGTCATCTGCGCGATTTGTCCGTATTGTTACTCACTAAATCGTGATCTTTCGCTAAAGCCGGGCACGGATGATGCCGAAGGTGTCAGTGACCCTTTCCACACGCGGAACTCTCCGACCGCCCCAGCCGCCGACCGCCCCCTCGGCCGGTGGAGGCGAACGGGAGCAGCCGTCCGCCACTCCCCCAAGGAGCCCTGGTGTCGGTCCTTCTGGAACACCCCGCAAACGTGGCCGCGTACCGTCCGACGAAGCCCACCGCCATGGTGGTCATCGCCGACCCGCGCGTCCGAAACACCGTCACCCGGCACCTGTGGGCCCTCGGCGTCCGTGACGTCATCGAGGTCTCCTCGATCGCCGAGGCCCGCCCGCGGGTCTCCACCCCCCGGGACATCTGCGTCGCCGACGTCCACCTGCCCGACGGCTCGGGCCTGACGATCCTGGCCGAGACCCGCGCGGCGGGCTGGCCCAACGGCCTGGCCCTCTCCGCCGCCGACGACATCGGTGCCGTGCGCAGCGCGCTGGCCGGCGGTGTCAAGGGCTACGTGGTGACCGGCACCCGCACCAACGTCGCGATGCCGGGCCGCCCCGGGCTGCCGATCGGCGCGGGCGGGCTGGCCGGGCGGATGCGCCGGCCGGGCATGCCGGGCGCGGTCGGCGCGCCGGGTGCCCCCGGGGCCCCGGGCGCGGTGCCGGGTGCCCAGCCGCAGGCGTACCGCGAGCTGTCCGGCCGCGAGGTCGAGGTGCTGCGACTGGTCGCGGAGGGCCAGTCGAACAAGGCGATCGGGGTCGCGATGGGCCTGTCCGCGCTCACCGTGAAGAGCCACCTGGCCCGGATCGCCCGCAAGCTGGGCACCGGCGACCGCGCCGGGATGGTCGCCGTCGCGCTGCGCACCGGCATCATCCACTGAAGCCGCTGCGCGTCCGCCCGCCACTCCCCTGGTCGGCAGGCCGCGGCAGTGGGCGGAGGAACGTTTCCTCTGCCCACTGCCGCGGCCTGCCACCGTCAGAGGCCCTTCCGGGCACCGGTCTTCGCCCCCGGCATATGTCCGGACACCATCTGACCTGTCCTACAACACTCCCGGGAGCGGGTGCCGTCGTACTCTTGGGGGGTGACCGACGCCGTAGCAGCCATCCCAGAAGAGACAGCCCCGGTCCCGCTCCTCGAGCCGCGGGAGGGGCTGCCGCCCGTCGTGGCCGACGAGACGGCGCTCGCCGAGACGGTCGCGGCCTTCGCCGCGGGCACCGGCCCGGTCGCCGTGGACGCCGAGCGGGCCTCCGGTTACCGCTACGGCCAGCGGGCCTACCTGATCCAGCTGCGCCGGGCCGGCGCGGGCACCGCGCTGATCGACCCGATCGCCTGCCCGGACCTGAGCGCCCTCGGCGAGGCGCTGGCCGACACCGAGTGGGTGGTGCACGCCGCCACCCAGGACCTGCCCTGCCTCTCCGAGGTCGGGATGAAGCCCCGCACCCTGTTCGACACCGAGCTGGCCGGCCGGATCGCGGGCTTCCCCCGGGTCGGCCTCGGCCCGATGACCGAGAACGTGCTCGGCCTCTCGCTCGCCAAGGAGCACTCGGCGGTCGACTGGTCGACCCGCCCGCTGCCCGAGCCCTGGCTGCGGTACGCGGCCCTGGACGTCGAGGTGCTGGTCGAGCTGCGCGACGCACTCGAACGGGAGCTGGACGCCCAGGGCAAGCTCGGCTGGGCCCTGGAGGAGTTCGCCGCGATCGCCGGCGCCCCCAAGCCCGCCCCCCGGGTGGACCCCTGGCGCCGCACCTCCCAGCTGCACAAGGTCCGCCGCCGCCGCCAGCTCGCGGCCGTCCGCGAGCTGTGGCTCGCCCGGGACAAGATCGCCCGCGAGCGGGACGTCTCGCCGGGCCGGGTGCTCACGGACGCCGCGATCGTCAACGCGGCGCTCGCCATGCCGCTGAACGCGCCCGCGCTGCAGGCCGTGGCCGGCTTCGGCCCCCGGGTGAACCGCCGTCAGCTGGACGCCTGGATGGCCGCGCTGCAGCGCGCCCGGGAGATCCCCGAGACCGAGCTGCCGCCCGCCACCGCCGCGCACGAGGGCCCGCCGCCGCCGCGCGCCTGGGCCGAGAAGGACCCGGCCGCCGCCGCCCGGCTCACCGCCGCCCGCGCCGCCGTGACCGAGCTCGCCGAGGCCCACAGCCTCCCGGCCGAGAACCTCATCACCCCCGACCTGGTCCGCCGCGTCTGCTGGGAGCCCCCGGCCGACCACACCGCGGATTCGGTCGCGGCCGCCCTGCGCGCCCTCGGCGCCCGCCAGTGGCAGGTCGACCTGGTCGCCCCGGCGATGGTCACCGCTTGGCAGGAGAGCAACCACTAAGGGGCGCGGGGAACGGCGCGGCCAACACGCCACCAGGCCGCACCGGCCCGCAGAGTGTCAGTTGCACTGTCCAGGGGCGCGGGGAACTGCGCGAAGCCGGAAGGCTCAAGGCCGATGTCTTCCGCACTCGCGCTGTTCCCCGCGCCCCTGGTGGTTCTCGTGGTGCACGTCACTAGCCATCCGGCAGGGGGTCCTAGGCAGCTTGGTTACCGGCGGGTAGCATGGCCGTGATGCAGCGCCGCTTTACCTGTTCGCGGCACCCTGCGCACTACGTCCTGTTGGTCCCTGGGAGGAGAGCCCCCGTGCCTCGTACCGCGAGGGACGTCGTCTTCGTCGATGGCGTCCGCACCCCGTTCGGCAAGGCCGGCCCGAAGGGCATCTACCACGAGACCCGCGCCGACGACCTGGTCGTCAAGTGCATCCGTGAGCTCGTGCGCCGCAACCCGAACCTGCCCGTCGAGCGCATCGACGAGGTGGCCATCGCCGCGACCACGCAGATCGGCGACCAGGGTCTGACCATCGGCCGCACCGCCGCCCTGCTGGCCGGTCTGCCGAAGTCCGTGCCGGGCTACTCGATCGACCGCATGTGCGCGGGCGCGCTGACCGCCGTCACCGCCACCGCCGGCGGCATCGCCTTCGGCGCGTACGACGTCGTCGTCGCCGGTGGCGTCGAGCACATGGGCCGTCACCCCATGGGTGAGGGCGTGGACCCGAACCCGCGCTTCGTCTCGGAGAAGCTGGTCGACGAGTCCGCCCTGTTCATGGGCATGACGGCGGAGAACCTGCACGACCGGTTCCCGCACATCACCAAGGAGCGCTGCGACGCGTACGCGGTGCGCTCGCAGGAGAAGGCCGCCAAGGCCTACGCCAACGGCGACATCCAGCCCGACCTGGTGCCGATCTCGATCCGGAACACCAACCCCGACGCCGGCGAGACCGGCTGGGGCCTGGCCACCACCGACGAGCCGATGCGCCCGGGCACCACGATGGAGAGCCTGGCCGGTCTGAAGACCCCCTTCCGCCCGCACGGCAACATCACCGCCGGTAACTCGGCCGGCCTCAACGACGGCGCGACCGCCTCGCTGCTGGCCGCCGAGGACGTGGCCGAGGAGCTCGGCCTGCCGGTCAAGATGCGCCTGGTCGCCTACGCCTTCGCCGGTGTCGAGCCCGAGGTCATGGGCATCGGCCCCGTCCCTGCGACGGAGAAGGCGCTGGCCAAGGCCGGTCTGACCATCGACGACATCCAGGCCTTCGAGGTCAACGAGGCCTTCGCCGTCCAGGTGCTCGCCTTCCTCGACCACTACGGCATCGCGGACGACGACGAGCGCGTCAACCCGTACGGTGGCGCCATCGCCTTCGGCCACCCGCTGGCCTCCTCCGGCGTGCGCCTGATGAACCAGCTGGCCCGCCGCTTCGAGCAGCGTCCTGACGTCCAGTACGGCCTCACCACCATGTGTGTCGGCTTCGGCATGGGTGCGACCGTCATCTGGGAGAACCCGCACTTCGAGGGGACCAAGTGACCACCACCGAGATGCTCAAGCGCGCCGCGGAGCTCTTCCCCGGCGAGGTCGTCACCACGGCCCACGTGCGCCACCTCGACCTGCCGCTGCAGGCCGGCAAGCTGGCGATGATCACGCTGGACAACGGCTTCGACCACACCAAGCCGACCACCTTCGGCCCGGGCTCGCTGGCCAAGCTGGCGGAGGCGCTGGACCAGGTCGAGGCCGAGGCGGCCGAGGGCAAGATCGTCGCCGCCGCCATCACCGGCAAGCCGTTCATCTTCGCGGTCGGCGCCGACCTCAAGGGTGTCGAGGTGCTCAAGGAGCACTCCGACGCGCTGGCCATCGGCAAGGGCGGTCACGACGTCTTCAAGCGGATCGCGGCCCTGCCCGTCCCGACCTTCGCCTTCTACAACGGCGCGGCGATGGGCGGCGGCGTCGAGGTCGGCCTGCACGCCACCTACCGCACCGTCAGCGCGGGCGTCCCGGCGTTCTCGCTGCCCGAGGTCTTCCTCGGTCTCGTCCCCGGCTGGGGCGGCTGCACCATCCTGCCGAACCTGATCGGTCCGGCGAAGGCCGTCAAGGTCATCATCGAGAACTCGATGAGCCAGAACAAGCAGCTCAAGGGCAAGGAGGTGTTCGAGCTCGGCATCGCGGACGCGATCTTCGAGCCGGCCGACTTCCTGGAGCAGTCGATCCTGTGGGCCGCCAAGGTCCTCAAGGGTGACGTCACGGTCGAGCGCGAGGAGTTCGACCGCGGCAAGGCCTGGGACGACGCCGTGCTGTGGGGCCGCATGGTCGCCGACGCCAAGGTGCACGGGGCCGCTCCGGCCGCGTACAAGGCGCTCGACATCATCGCCCAGGTCAAGGACCAGGACCTGCAGGCCGGCTTCGACGCCGAGGACGCGGCCCTGGCCGACCTCATCATGAGCGGCGAGCTGCGCAGCGGCATCTACGCCTTCAACCTGGTGCAGCGCCGGGCCAAGCGCCCCTTCGGCGCGCCGGACAAGTCGCTGGCCCGCCCGGTCTCCAAGGTCGGCGTGGTCGGCGCGGGCCTGATGGCCTCGCAGCTGGCGCTGCTGTTCGCCCGCCGCATGGAGATCCCGGTCGTCCTCACCGACATCGACCAGGAGCGCATCGACAAGGGCGTGGGCTACGTCCACGGCGAGATCGACAAGCTGCTCGCCAAGGGCCGGATCGGCAACGACAAGGCCAACAAGCTCAAGGGCCTGGTCTCCGGGCACCTGGACAAGGCCGTCGCCTTCGGTGACGCGGACTTCGTGATCGAGGCCGTGTTCGAGGAGATGGGCGTCAAGCAGAACGTGCTGGCCGAGCTGGAGGCCGTGGTCTCCCCGACCACCATCCTGGCGACCAACACCTCCTCCCTCTCGGTCTCCGAGATGGCCTCGAAGCTGGAGCACCCCGAGCGGGTCGTCGGCTTCCACTTCTTCAACCCGGTCGCGATCCTCCCGCTGCTTGAGATCGTCCGCGCGGAGAAGACCGACGACGGCTCGCTGGCCACCGCCTTCGCGGTCGCCAAGAAGCTGAAGAAGACCGCGGTGCTGACCAAGGACGCCCCGGCGTTCGTCGTCAACCGCATCCTCACCCGCTTCATGGGCGAGATCCAGAACATCATCGACGAGGGCACCTCCTTCGAGACGGTCGAGAAGGCCGTCGAGCCCCTCGGCCTGCCGATGTCCCCGATCGCGCTGCTCGAGCTGGTCGGCCCGGCCATCGCCCTGCACGTCTCCGAGACGCTGCACGGCGCCTTCCCGGAGCGGTTCACCGTCTCCGAGAACCTGGCCCGCGTCGTGGAGGCCCGCAAGCGCGGCTTCTACATCTGGGAGGACGGCAAGCAGGTCCTCGACCCCGAGGTCCTCGCCCTCCTCACCTTCGGCGACACCGCCCTCTCCGAGGAGCAGGTCCGGGCCCGTGCCCTGGACGCCGTCGCCCAGGAGATCGGCCTGATGCTCGACGAGGGCGTCGTCGGCGAGGCGCAGGACATCGACCTGTGCATGATCACCGGCGCCGGCTGGCCCTTCCACCTCGGCGGCATCACCCCGTACCTCGACCGCGAGGGCGTCTCCGAGCGCGTCAACGGCAAGCGCTTCCTCGCCCCGGGCCTGGCCTCCATCCCGGCCTGACCCACCCCGCAAGGCAGCTGACGAAGCGCCGGAACCCACCAGGGTTCCGGCGCTTCGGCGTGCTGTCGATCCGTGGCGCCCACCGGCCGTGCGGCCTCCGCTCGGGGGACGGCTCGAGTTCATCGGGTGTAGGCCGCGGGCTCGTACGGTGCACGAGCTCCGTCGTCACGTACCCCCAGTCAGAAGGCGGCCGGTACAGCCATGCTCCCTCGCCTCTCCGTGGTCGTTCCGATCTTCAACGTGGACCGTTATCTCCAGGAGTGCCTCGACTCGATATCCGGTCAGAGCTTCGCGGACTTCGAGTGCGTGCTGGTGGACGACGCGTCCACCGACGGGAGCGTGGCGATCGCGCAGGCGCACGCCGCCCGGGACTCCCGGTTCCGGCTCGTGCGGCACGAGGAGAACCGCGGGCTCGGCGCGGCCCGCAACACCGGCTACCGGCACACCGACCCGGGGGCCGAATTCCTGGCCTTCGTGGACAGTGACGACACCCTGCCCCCGGACGCGTACCGGCTGATGACCGCCACCCTGGACGAGACCGGCTCCGACTTCGCCGCCGGCAACGCGCTGCGCCTGCGCCGGGCCGGCCTCTCCCCCTCGCCCGCCCACCAGAAGATCTTCGGGCGGACCAGGCTGCGGACCAGCGTGTCCGAGTTCCCGGCCCTGGTCGCGGACCGGACGGCCTGGAACAAGGTGTACCGCCGGAAGTTCTTCGACGGCGCAGGCCTGGAGTACCCCGAGGGCATCCTGTACGAGGACGCGCCCGTGAGCGTGCCGCACCACTACCTCGCCACCAGCGTGGACGTCCTCGCCGAGCCCGTCTACCACTGGCGGGTCCGCGAGGACGGCGAGCTGTCGATCACCCAGCGGCGGACCGACCCCCGGGGCGTGGTCGACCGGGTCCGCTCGATCGAACTCGTCCGCGCCTGGCTGCTGGCACAGCCCGAGCCGAGCCTGCGCGAGCACCTGCCCGCGTACGACCGCAACACCCTGACCGAGGAGCTCCCGCTGCTCTTCGAGTCCGTCCTCGACGGCGACCGCGCCTACCGCCAGGCGTACCAGCAGCAGGTCAGCATCCTGCTGCGGTCGATCGGCACCGGCCACCTCCAGCAGCTCTCCGCCCCGCTGCGCGTCAAGTACCGCCTGACCCTGGCCAACCGGATGGCCGAGTTCGCCGCCGTGCAGAGCCTGCACCGCCGCTACCGTCGCGGCCGCCGACGGCTGGGGATCTGAGCAGCGCTCACAGCCTCCGGACGGCCCGCTCCAGCGCGGCCGCCGTCCGTCGGACGTCCGCCTCGGTGGTCCGCCAGTTGCTGAACGCGGCCCGTAGGGCGGGCTGTCCGGCGTACCTGGTCGGGGTGAGGAAGGCCTCCGGGGCCAGCTCGGCGGCGAGCGCGGCGAGGCGTTCGGGGGTGGGGTCGGCCGCCAGGGTGAAGCAGACGACGTTGAGCCGCACCGGTGCGAGCAGCCGCAGGCCCTCGATGGCCGTCACCGCCTCCCCCAGTGCCCGGGCCCCCGCCACGCAGCGCTCGACGATCTCCCGGTGCCCGGCCCGGCCGTAGGCGCGCAGCGTGAACCAGGCGGCGAGGGCGCGCAGCCGGTGCGAGTTCTCCGGGGTGAGGTGCACCAGGTCGGGGTGCACGCCGAGCGGGCCGAGGTAGGCGGCGGCGTTCTGGAAGACCCGCGCCTGCAGATCCGGGCGGCGGGTGAACTGCACCGCGCTGTCGTACGGGACGTTCAGCCACTTGTGCAGGTCGATGCAGACCGAGTCGGCCAGATCGAGGCCCGCCACCAGCTCCGCGTGTTCGGGTACCAGCGCCGCGAAGGCGCCGAACGCCGCGTCCACGTGCAGCCAGAAGTCGTACCGCTCGCGCAGCGCGGCGATCGCCCGCAGGTCGTCGAAGTCGACGGTGTTCACCGTGCCCGCGTCGGCCACCACCACGCACGGGCCGTCGGCCTCGGCGAGCGCCCGCTCGAGCGCGGCCAGGTCGACCGCCTCCCGCCCGGGCAGCGTGGGCACCGGCCGCAGGGCCGAGCGCCCCAGGCCGAGCACCGACAGGGCCTTGGCCACGCTGGAGTGCGCGGCGCCCGAGAGCACCCGTACCGGCCCGAGCGCCGCGACGCCGTCCTCGGCCACGTCCACGCCCAGCCGCTCGCCCAGCCACTCCCGGGCGAGGGCCAGCCCGACGGTGTTGGACATCGTCGCGCCGCTCACGAAGGTGCCGCTGTGCGCGGGCGAGAGCCCGAAGAGCTCGCGCAGCCAGCCGACGGTCTCGCGCTCCAGCCGCTGGCCCGTCGGGTCCAGGGCGGAGTTCGAGTTCTGGTCGGCCGCCGCGGTGAGCCAGTCCCCGGCCAGCGCCGCCGGGGTCGCGCCCCCGGTGACGAAGCCGAAGTACCGCGGCCCGGCACTGCCCGAGAGTCCCGGCTCCCACCGCTCGGCGAACTCCGCCAGTGCCGCCCGCAGCCCCCCGCCATGGGCCGGCAGCGACACCGGCAGCGACACCGGCTCCGGCGACTCCACGGCCGGGATCACCGGGCGCTCGTCGAGCCCGCCCAGGAAGGCGACGGCCCGCTGCCTGGTCTCCTCGAGCAGGGTGGGCAACCGGTCGAGGTCAGCTGCGAGTTCGGGGTGCACGGCGGTCTCCAAAGATCGACTGTGCCCCGAGGCTATCCACCGCCGGGAGCGGAGTCCCGGTCCAATTCCCCGCAAGTGGCCCGATCAGTGCTTGAGGCGGTAGATGACCGTGTCCGCGTAGATGCCGACGACCGTGTAGCGGGTGGTGAGCAGGCTCTCGATCTTGGGGACGAACTCGGGCTGGTAGGGGGCGCGGCCGGAGTCGTCGACGACGATTTCGGGGAGGTTCTTGGCGAGTTCCTGGTCGAAGGTCTGCCAGGCGTTGGAGACGCTGAACTGCTCGCCGACCTGCTGGCCGTCCTTGCCGCCGCTGAAGTTGGTGAGGAAGCCGGCGGTGAGGTAGCGGGAGGCGGGGCGGCGGTCGGCGAGCCAGTAGAGCTCGGGGTGCATGCCCCAGACCAGGACGGTGTCCTTGGAGGTGGTCTGGTCGGCGACGGAGGTGGCGACCTCGGTGGTGTGGGTGAGGCGCTGGCCCGGCCAGAACAGGGCGAGGGACCAGAAGACGGTGGCGGCGAAGGCCGTGTAGAGAGCGACCGGGCGCCAGCTGATCGCGGAGGTGGCGACGGCGCCGACGCCGAGCAGCACCAGCGGCGGGATCAGCTGCAGGTAGTAGTGCCCGAAGAAGTGGAAGCCGGTCGAGACGGCGATCACCGAGGAGAGCAGCCAGATCCACAGGTCCGAGGTCGAGCCGTGCTCCGACCCGGCGGCGACGGCCAGCGGCCGGTGCCGGAGGGCGAACCAGAGCCGGCGCCCCAGCGGGAGCAGGAAGCCGAGGCCGGCCCCGAGCAGGATCGCCGAGTTGCCGAGCGCCCGCCCGGTCATCTGGAGCAGGGAGCCGCCGAGGGAGGCGTAGTCCCCGCTGCCGGTGACCACCCAGAAGAGGAAGCCCTTGGGCTTGGTGAGGATGACGGCGACCAGCGCTATCGGCAGCGCGAAGCCGAAGCCGATCTTGGCCAGGGCCGGCAGCCACCGCACGCCGCGCTGCCGCGCGTCCTGGAAGAGCATCCAGAGCACCGGCAGCATGACCGCCCCGCCGGTCTGCTTGGTGAGCGAGCAGAGCGCCACCGCGATCCCCGCCGCGAGCCAGCGCCGCCGCTCGGCGTACCGGAAGGCCGCGACCATCGCGGGCAGCATGAAGACCTCGAAGGTGGCCGCCTGGGTGTCCTCCGGGGAGAGCCCGATGGAGACCAGCAGGTAGAGCGCTCCTGCGGCCGCCCCTGCCCTGTCCCCCCAGCGCCCGCGGGCGAGCGAGGCGAGCAGGATCGCGGTGACCAGGTGGGCGACGATCGCCAGCGTGCGCAGCGGCCAGAGCGAGGCCGAGCCGAAGACGGCGAAGCAGGCCTCGTAGAGCCAGGGCAGCAGCGGCGGCTTGCGGTCCACCACGGTGTCGTAGAGCACGCCGCCGTCGGCCAGCATCCGGGCCTGGGTGGCGAGGAAGCCCTCGTCGGGGCTCCACACCGGCCGCAGGAAGGAGGGGACGTGGGTCAGCGTGGCGAGCAGGGCCAGCACCGGGACGACCCGGGTCCAGTACCCCGTCCGGACCGAGACGGGCAGCCGGGACTGCCACGCGGCGGCGCGGGAGCGGAGATCGGAATTCGGCACGCCTGACAACCTACCCGGCGTTCCGGCCACGGACGGCCGCGGTCCCGCCTTTTGGCACGATGATCTGACAATGTCACAGGGGCGTGTCCGAAGACACGCCCCTGCCAAGCGGACATAACGCCGCCAACCGGATGGGCGGTCAGACCTCGACCCGCTCCTGCTTGGCCACCAGCGCGGCCACCTTCGCGGAGATCGCCGGAGCCGTCAGGCCGATTTCGGCCATGATCTCGTCCCGGGTCGCGTGGTCCAGGAACTCCTGCGGGATGCCGAAGTCACGCAGCGGCACGTCCACGTCGGCGTCGCGCAGCGCCTGGGCGACGGCCGAGCCGACGCCGCCCGCGCGGCCGTTGTCCTCGACCGTGACGACCACCCGGTGACGGGCCGCCAGGCCGGGCAGCGCCTCGTCCACCGGCTTGACCCAGCGCGGGTCCACCACGGTGACGCTCAGGCCCTCGGCGGCCAGCAGCTCCGCCGTCTCCAGGCAGAGCGGGGCCAGCGCGCCGACCGAGACGATGAGCACGTCCGGCCGGTCCTCGCCGGCCTCGCGCAGCACGTCCATGCCGCCGATCCGGCCCAGGGACGGGACGGCCGGGCCGACCGCGCCCTTGGAGTAGCGGACCACCGTCGGCGCGTCGTCGACCTCGACGGCCTCGCGCAGCTGGGCCCGCAGCTGGTCCGCGTCACGCGGGGCGGCGAGGTGCAGGGTCGGCACCAGGTTCATGATCGACATGTCCCACATGCCGTTGTGCGAGGCACCGTCCGCGCCGGTGACGCCCGCGCGGTCCAGTACGAAGGTGACGCCCAGCTTGTGCAGGGCCACGTCCATCAGGACCTGGTCGAAGGCCCGGTTGAGGAAGGTGGCGTACACCGCGACCACCGGGTGCAGCCCGGCGGTGGCCAGCCCTGCGGCCGAGACGGCGGCGTGCTGCTCGGCGATGCCGACGTCGAAGATCCGGTCCGGGAAGGCCTTGGCGAACGGCGCGAGGCCCACCGGGTGCAGCATCGCGGCGGTGATCCCGACCACGTCCTTGCGCTCCCGGCCGATCGCGACCATCTCGTCGGCGAAGACGCCCGTCCAGTCCTTGCCCGCGCTCTTGATCGGCAGACCGGTCTCGGGGTGGATCACGCCGACGGCGTGGAAGCGGTCCTCGTCGTTCTGCTCGGCCGCGCGGTAGCCGCGGCCCTTCTCCGTGATGCAGTGCACGATCACCGGGCCGCCGAAGCCGCGCGCCTTGGTGAGGGCGGACTCCAGCGCGACCAGGTCGTGCCCGTCGATCGGGCCGATGTACTTGAGGCCGAGGTCCTCGAACATGCCCTGCGGGGCGATGAAGTCCTTGAGGCCCTTCTTCGCGCCGTGCAGCGTCTCGAACAGCGGCTGCCCGACCACGGGGGTGCGCTGCAGCGCGTCCTTGCCCCAGGTCAGGAAGCGCTCGTAGCCCTTGGTGGTGCGCAGGGTGGCGAGGTGGTTGGCCAGGCCGCCGATGGTCGGCGAGTACGAGCGCTCGTTGTCGTTGACCACGATGACGAGCGGACGGTCCTTGGCGTCGGCGATGTTGTTCAGCGCCTCCCAGGCCATGCCACCGGTGAGCGCGCCGTCACCGATCACGGCGACCACCGGGCGGTCGTGGTGCCCCTGCAGCTGGTTGGCCTTGGCCAGGCCGTCGGCGTAGCCGAGCACGGTGGAGGCGTGCGAGTTCTCGATCACGTCGTGCTCGGACTCGGCGCGGGACGGGTAGCCGGACAGGCCGCCCTTCATCCGCAGCCGGGAGAAGTCCTGGCGGCCGGTGAGCAGCTTGTGGACGTAGGACTGGTGCCCGGTGTCGAAGAGGATGCGGTCGCGCGGCGAGTCGAAGACGCGGTGCAGCGCGATGGTCAGCTCGACCACGCCCAGGTTCGGGCCGAGGTGGCCGCCCGTCTTGGAGACCTCGTCGACCAGGAAGCGGCGGATCTCCTCCGCCAGCGCGGCCAGCTGTGCCGGGGTGAGCCGGTCGAGATCGCGCGGTCCCCGAATGCGGGTCAGCAGCGCCACCCGTTCCTCCTCGTTCAAAGGTCCCGGGCCGTGTGCCCGACAAGGGCTCCGCGCCCTCGGCGCCCCGGCTCCCCCGCGGCTGCGGAAGACCGGGACTGGTCGAGTCTAATGTCCGGGTTCCGGACACGGGCCGGGGGCCGAACAGTCGCGGGCGCCCCGCCTCGGCCAAAGGCCGATTTTACCGCCCCTTCACCGGCAGCTGCCGCCTTCACCCTGTTCCGGCCACCCCAACTGTGGGAGCCTCGCGCAGTCGTGACCCGTGACACCCCTCGTCATCGGAGAGGCAACAGGATGCGAAAGCACAGAGTGACGGCCCTGTCCCTGGCGCTCGGCCTGGGATTAGCCCTGGCAGGCCCGGCGAACGCGCTCGACGCACAGCACCGCCCGCACCCCGCCGGGTGCGCCCTCACCACTCCCGGTAGCGACTACCGGCATGTCATCTACCTGCAGTTCGACAACGTGCACCTGACCCGGGACAACCCGAACGTACCGTCCGACCTCGAACAGATGCCGCACCTGTTGAGCTTCCTCCAGGGCAACGGCACCCTCTCGGGCGACCACCACACCCCCTTGATCGCCCACACCGGCAACGACATCCTGACCTCGCTGACCGGCCTGTACGGCGACCGGCACGGCCAGGCGGTCTCCAACTCGTACCGCTACTACAAGCCGGACGGCACCACGAACCCGGCGGGCAGCTTCGCCTACTGGACGGACGGTGTGGCGGACGCCTCGGTGCCCACCCCCGCGGACGGCGCGCCGACCATGGTCGGCCCGGACGGGAAGAACGCCCCGGCCCCCTGGGCCGCCTACACCAAGGCCGGCTGCGACTTCGGCGCCGTCTCCGCCGCCAACACCATCCTCGAGAACACCACCGTCGACATCAACAAGGTCTTCGGTGCCTCCTCCCCCGAGGCTGCCGAGGCCAAGTCCGACCCGGCCCGGGCCCAGGCGGACTTCGTCGGCATCGGCGTGCACTGCGCCCAGCACTCCGCCGTCTGCGCCAAGGGCGCCACCAGCCCGGACCAGCTGCCCGACGAGCCCGGCGGCTACCAGGGCTACCAGGCCTTGTTCGGCGCCAAGGCCGTGGACCCGGTGATCGCCGGCGCGGCGGCCGTGAATTCCACCGCCGGCAAGCCGATCACCGACCCGAAGGGCAACCCGGGCTTCCCCGGCTTCGACGCCATGACGGCCGACAACTCGCTCGGCTACGTGGCCCAGATGCAGGAGGCCGGCATCCCGGTCACCTACGCCTACATCTCCGACGCCCACGACCAGCACGGCGCGACCAGCGGCGCCTGGGGGCCGGGCGAGGCGGGGTACGTCCAGCAGCTGAAGTCCTACGACGACGCCTTCGCCACCTTCTTCCAGCGCCTGGACCGCGACGGCATCACCCCGGAGAACACCCTCTTCGTGGTCACCGCCGACGAGAACGACCACTTCGTGGGCGGCGCCCCGAGCCCGGCCGGCTGCGACGGGGTGACGGTGCCCTGCACCTACCGGCAGATCGGCGAGGTCAACGCCAACGCGCGCGGCCTGCTGGCCACCCAGCAGGGCGTCACCACGCCCTTCCAGGTGCACTCCGACTCGGCGCCGAACTTCTACCTGAACGGGCAGCCCGGCGCGGACGACCCGGCCACCCGGGCCTTCGAGCGGGCCTGGTCGAAGGTGACGGCCGCCAACCCGATCAGCGGGAAGACCGACACGATCTCCCAGTACCTGGCCGACCAGGCCGAGATGAAGATCCTGCACATGGTCACCGGTGACCCGCTGCGCACCCCGACCTTCACCTCCTTCGCCGACCCCGACTACTACGTGACGGCCGCGGGCGGCGACTGCTCGAAGCCCTGCGTCTACCTCGGCCCGGCCTTCGCCTGGAACCACGGCGACTTCGCCTCCGACATCGACACCACCTGGGTCGGCCTGGCCGGCCCCGGCGTCAAGCACCTCGGGCGCACCGACACCGTCTGGTCGGACCACACCGACCTGCGGCCGACCATGCTGGCCCTGCTCGGCCTGCACGACCCGTACGTCTCGGACGGCCGGGTGCTCACCGAGTACCTGACCCGCGACGCCCTCCCGCACGGCCTGGCCGGCTCGCTCCGCCCGTACGAGCGCCTGGCCGCCGCCTACAAGCAGCTCGACGCGGGCGTCGGCACCTTCGCCGCCGCCACCCTGCGGGCCGCCACCACCGGCATCACCTCCGACACCCCGGGCGACGCGGCCTACCACGCCGCCACCGACCGCCTCACCGCCCTCGGCACCCAGCGCGACCGGCTCGCCCAGCGGATCGCCCGCCTCCTCGACGCGGCCGCCTTCCACCACGGCCGGCTGAGCGCCGACCAGGCCGACGACCTGACCCGCCAGGCCGAGCACCTGATCCACCAGGCCCAGCAGCTGAACTGACGCGGCGTACGGTGGGCCGGGGGGCATCCGCTCCCCGGCCCACCTGTCCACCGGAGCGTGAGCACCGTGCCGAAGTTCGACGGCCTTGCCGACAGTTACGACCGGACCAGGCCCCGCTACCCGGCCGCGCTGTTCTCCGCCGCCCTCGCCCTGCTGCCCACCGGCCGGCCGCTCACCGTGGCGGACGCGGGCGCGGGCACCGGGATCGCCCTGGAGACGCTGCTCCCGCTGCTCCCGGCAGGCAGCACCGTGCACGCCGTGGACATCTCCGCCGACATGATCCGCCTGGGCAGGGAGAAGTTCCCCCGGGTGCACTGGGCCCAGGGCACCGCCGAGGAGCACCTCGGCCGCCTCACCGGCCTCGACCTGGTGCTCGCCGCCCAGGCCTACCAGTGGCTGGACCGCCCGGCCTACCTGCGGGCCGCCGCCGCAGCCCTGCGGCCGGGCGGCTTCTGCCTGATCGTCCAGAACAACCGCGACCACGGCCGGGGCGGTTTCGCCGCCGCGTACGAGGACCTGCTGGAGGCCTGCTCCCCCGGCTACACCCGCACCTACCGGTCGATCGACGTGGCCGGCGAGCTGGCCACGGTGTTCGGCCAGGTGGCGCGGCACGAGTGCCGGTGGGAGCAGGCCCTGACGGTCGAGGGGCTCGTGACCATGAGCTCCTCCTCCACCCAGGCCCAGCGGGCCGTCACCGCCGTCGGCCCGGCCTTCCTCGACCAGGTCCGCGAGCTGGCCGAGCGGCACGCGGTGGACGGGCTGGTGCGGCTGCCGTACCTCAGCGAGGCGTTCCACGGCGCGGCCCGGGGCTGAGCGGGCCCGCTGCACCGTACGGCCGCTCCGGACTGCGCCGCCCCTGCTCCGCCTCGACACTCGGTCACGGGGGCGGTACGTGAGCGGAGGAGTGCAAGGATGCAGCACAGAGTCAGGGCCGCCGTGGCGGCCTGTGCCGTCGCGACGGGCGCCCTGGTGGCGGCCGTACCGGCCTCGGCGGCCACGGTGATCGGGATCGGGACGGCCACGCTGGACCCGAAGATCCCGAGCAAGGTCCACGTGGACGTCAGCTACACGTGCGACGCCCCGGCGGGCGAGAAGTCGCTCAACGTCTCGGTGGAGCAGACGGACCCGGCCGACCCGTCCTCGGTCGCCTTCGGCGCCACCCGGGTGTCACCCGTGCTGGTGACCTGCGACGGGGCTCCGCACACCCAGACGGTCGTGGTGCAGTCGAAGACCAGCAACTGGGTGCCGGACGCCGACGGGGTGGTGGTCACCACCGTCTCCGACCTCGGCTCCGCGCCTCCGGCCTTCGCCGACGCGAAGAAGATCCCGCTGGCGAGCCCACCGGCCGCCCCGGTCTCGGATCCGACCCCGCCGAAGCCCACCCCGGCCCCGACGCCGACCCCGGCACCGACACCGAGCCCGGACCCGACGCCGCCCAGCCCGCCGCCCAGCTCCTGAACGCACGCGGGCCCCCGGACGGCTGTCCGGGGGCCCGCTGCTCGGGCGGGGCGTCAGCCCCGGCCGGAGGCCTTCTGGGTCTTGCGGGAGAGCGAGTCGATCACGACGGCGGCGAGCAGCACCGCACCGGTGATCATGTAGACCACCGAGGTCTTCATGCTCAGCAGGTCGAGGCCGGTCTGGATGGACTGGATGACCAGACCACCGAGCAGGGCCGACCAGACGTTGCCTCGGCCACCGAAGAGGCTGGTGCCGCCGATGACGGCCGCGGCGATCGCCATCATCAGCAGGTTCGGGGTGCCGATGCCGCCGAGGTTGGCGGTGTAGGTCTGGGACAGGAAGAACAGACCGCCGAGCGCGGCGAAGCCGCTGGAGATCGCGAAGACCGAGATCCGGACGAACGGCACGCTGATACCTGCGCGGCGGGCGGCCTCGATGCTGCCACCGACCGCGAAGATCTGACGGCCGTACCGGGTGCGGCGCAGCACGAAGTCACAGACCGCGAGCAGGCCGAGGAAGATCACCAGGGCCGTGGGCACGCCGTTCGCCTGGTTGAACATGAAGGCGGCGGCGAAGGCGAGCACGGCCAGCGCGCCGGAGCGGACCACGATCTCGCTGGTCGGCCGGAACGGCACGCCCGCCTTGCGGCGGCGGCTCTGGTCGAGCAGCGACCCACCGAGCATCATGGCCACCGCGAGCGTGGCCAGGATGTAGGCGCCGGCGATGTCGGAGTCGAGGAGGAACGAACGCTGGCCCAGCATGTGCAGGAAGCCCTCGTCCTTGACGTTGATGGTGCCGCTGTCACCGAGCAGCGAGAGCATCAGACCGTTCCAGAACAGGTTTCCGGCCAGGGTCACCACGAAGGCCGGAACGCCGACCTTGGCGAAGAACCAGCCGTGCAGCGCACCGGTCAGCGCGCCACCGGCCACCGCGAGCACAACGGCAAGCAGCGGGTTGATCCCGTGGTTGACCGCCAGGACGGCGAAGACCGAGGCGGAGAGACCGCCGACCGAGGCCACCGAGAGGTCGATCTCGCCGAGCAGGAGGATGAACACCAGGCCCAGGGCGATCATGCCGGTGGCCGACAGGAAGAAGCCGATGTTCGACAGGTTCGCGGCCGTCAGGAACAGGCTGTCCTGGGTCTGGAAGACGATCCAGATGATGGCCAGGCCGATGACGACCGGGAGCGAGCCGAGCTCGCCACCGCGCACCTTGCGCTTGAACTCGGTCAGGTACCCCTTGAGGCCCTCCTCGCGGACGAGCAAGCGGGGGTCGACGGCGGGCGTCGTGGCGGGGGTGTCGGTCTCGGTGGTCACTTGGCCGCCTCCGCAGCGGTGCGCGCCTGACGACGGGTCACGGCGTTGTCCGTGGCGCCCGTGATCGCGGCGATGATCGTCTCGTGGGTGGTCTCGGCGACCGGGAAGGAGCCGTTGTTCTTGCCCAGGCGCAGCACGGCGACGGTGTCGGCCACCGCCCGCACGTCGGCCATGTTGTGGCTGATCAGGATGACGCCGAGGCCGCGCTCGCGCAGCCGCTCGACCAGGTCGAGCACCTGGGCGGTCTGCTCGACGCCCAGCGCCGCGGTCGGCTCGTCCAGGATGACGATCTTCGGCTCGCCGATCAACGCGCGGGCGATCGCGACCACCTGGCGCTGGCCGCCGGAGAGGCCGGCGATCGGGATCCGGACGCTGGGGATGCGGATGGAGAGGGTGGAGAGCAGCTCGCGCGCCTTCTGCTCCATCGTCACCTCGTCCAGCACGCCCGCCCGGCGCAGCTCGCGGCCGAGGTAGAGGTTGCCGACCACGTCGAGGTTGTCGCAGAGCGCGAGGTCCTGGTAGACGGTGGCCACGCCGAGGGCGGCGGCGTCGTGCGGCCGGTTGATCGAGACCGGCCTGCCCTCCCACTCGATGGTGCCTTCGTCGATCGGGTGGACGCCCGCGATGGTCTTGACCAGGGTGGACTTGCCGGCGCCGTTGTCGCCGACCAGGGCGACCACCTCTCCGGCGTGCACCTCCAGGTCGACGTCGGTGAGCGCCTGCACGGCGCCGAACCGCTTGGAGACGCCGCGCAGCGCCAGGACGGGTGCGCTTGTCACGTGAACCAACTCCTCCTGCTCCACCCCGTGCCGAGGGTGGCCGCCGCGCCGTCCCGGGCGCGGTCGATGACTGTGTTTCAAGAGCCGTCCGGGCAGGGACGGCGGGCGGGCGGGGGCCCGTTGCGAAGGCCCCCGCCCGTACCGGTGCTGCTTACTTGATGCCGGCGGCGGCGCAGGCGGCCGCGAAGTCGGCGGTGCAGATCTTCTCGGTCGGGTAGAGCTTGTCCGCGATGACGGTGGAGCTCAGGTTGGCCTTGGTGACCGAGACCGGGGTCAGCAGGAGGGAGGGCACCTTGTCGCCGGAGCCGCTGGTGGAGCTCGCGGTGGCGGTGTCGGTGACGGCCTTGCCGTTCAGCAGGTCGACGGCGAGCTTGGCGGCGGCCTCGGCCTCGGGCTTGGGGGCCTTGTAGACGGTGCTGGTCTGGCTGCCCGCCAGGATGCGCTGCAGGCCGGCGAGCTCGGCGTCCTGGCCGGTGACCGGGACGTTGATGTTCTGGCCCTTGAGCGCGGTGGCGACACCGCCGGCCATGCCGTCGTTGGCGCTGTAGACGCCCGCGATGTTGGCGGCGCCGAGCTGGGTGATGGCGGCCGTCACCTTCTGGTTGGCGACGGTGTCCTTCCACAGGCCGCTCTGCTCGTAAGCGATCTTGACCTTGCCGTCGAGGACCTTGTGGGCACCGGCCTTGAACATGGCGGCGTTCGGGTCGGCGTCGTCACCGTTGATCATCACGATGTTGGCGGTCGGGGTGGCCTTGGCACCGAGGGCGTCGAGCAGGGCCTGGCCCTGCAGCTCGCCGACCTTCTCGTTGTCGTAGGAGACGTAGGCCGAGACCGGGCCCTGGGCCAGGCGGTCGTACGCGATGACCTTGATGCCCTTGTCCACGGCACCCTGGATCGAGGACTTGATGGCGGCGGAGTCCACGGCGTCCACGATCAGGACCTTGACGCCCTTGGTGATCATCGTGGAGACCTGCTGCGCCTGGGTGGCGGCGCTGCCCGCGGCGTTCGCGTAGTCAAGGGTGCAGTCCGGGCAGGCGGCCTTGACCTGAGCCTCGATCAGCGGCTTGTCGAGCTGCTCGTACCGGGTGGTGGCGTTCTCCGGGAGCAGGAGGCCGATGGACTTGGCGCCGCCGGCGGCGGACGGGGCGGCCGAGGCCGCGTTCTTGTCGCCACCGGCCTTGCCACAGGCGGCCATGGACAGGGCCATCGAGACCGCGGCGGTGCCGATCACAACGCGACGCATCATTGCGTTCATGGTGGGGGGTGCCTCCCTGACAGAGCCGCAACATCGCGGCGAGGTGGAAGGGAGTCAACCCGTCCTGCTCGCTTGTCGTCAATAAGTAAAACCGGCCTCCCAAAGATCCGAACCTTTTCGTTATCTTCCTGAAGGCGTGACCGAGACCTGCGCAGCCCCGGCCACACCCTTCGAACAGCTCAGCCGGCCACCGCGGTGGCAGCCCCCGGCTGCCGGATTGCGCCCGATTCGCCCATCTCGCTCATCACCAGCGCGAGTGCCCCGAGCACCTCCGCACGACCACCCAGCGTGCCCGGAACCACCGAGAGCTGCCGCGCCGCGGAGGGGATCGCATACCGGGCCACGGAGTCCCGGATCGGGGAAAGTACCAGCTCACCGGCCTCGGCGAGGTCACCGCCGAGGATCACCCGGCGGGGGTTGAGCAGGTTGCAGAGCGTAGCGACGCCCGTGCCGATCTGCCGGCCGGCGTCGGCGATCACCCGGCGGCAGCCGAGGTCACCCTGCTGGGCCAGCTGCACGACCTTGGTGAGGGTCAACCCGTCCGGATGGTTAGCGTTCAAGAGGTTGAGCAGATAACGCGAACCGACGAAGGTCTCCAGACAACCCCTGTTGCCGCACCGGCAGATCGGCCCGGACTCGTCCAGCGTCAGGTGCCCGATCTCGCCCGCCGTACCGCCCGGCCCCCGGTAGATCTGGCCGTTGATCACCAGGCCGGAGCCGACGCCGCTGGCGACCTTGATGTACGCCAGGTCGCCCAGCCCGCGCCCGGCGCCCCAGACCAGCTCGCCGAGCGCGCCCAGGTTGGCGTCGTTGTCCACGTACACCTGCATGCCCAGGCGCTGGGAGAGCTCCTGGCCCGGGGTGATGCCGGTCCAGCCGGGCAGGATCGCGGTGGAGCCGAGCGCCCCGGTCTCCTGGTCGATCGGGCCGGGCACGCCCAGGCCCACGCCGATCACCTTGTCCGGGCGGAATCCGGCCTCCGTCAGGAGGCGCGCCACCATGGCCTCGGCCCGGTCGAAGCCCTGCTTGGCCGAGACGTCCACGTCGATCGGCTCGCTGTCCTCGGCCAGCACCCGGTGCGCCAGGTTGCCGACCGCCACCCGCAGGTGGGTGTGGCCGAAGTCCACCCCCACCACGATCCCGGCGTCCCCGCTGAGCGAGACGCTGCGGGCCCGGCGGCCGCCGGAGGAGGTGTCCGCGACGACGACGGTGCCGCTCTCCTTCAGCTCCCGGACGATGTTGGACACCGTCGCGGCGGAGAGCCCGGTGCTGCGGGCGATCTCGGCCTGGGTCAGCGAGCCCGCCATCCGTACGGCGCGCAGCACCCGCTCGAGGTTCGCCCGGTGCAGCGAGGACTGCGAGCCCGGTGTGTCCGTCGACATGTTCCACCTTCCCAGGGCGCTCGGGGCGCCCCTGCCGCGCCATTGCGGCCACGTGTGCAAGGTCTGAGTACAGCCTGTGTGAAGCCTCCGGAGGACGCTTCAACTTCTGAACCCTATGGTCCGCCCAAGGCCCGATCCCCCGTCAAGACCGAACACGGATCGTTGCAGAACCTCTGCCCAGGCTCAGAATGGCGTCTTGGCCGAAACCACGCGACTTGGCCGTGCGGCGGCGTGGGAGGATGCGACTCATCTCAAGTCTTGACGAAGGAGTCCTGCGAGTGCCTGGCACCAACTTGACCCGTGAGGAGGCCCGCACCCGGGCCGAGCTCCTGCACGTGGACGCGTACGACATCACGCTCGACCTGAGCGGGGCCCGCGAGGGCGGCACCTTCCGGTCGACCACCGAGGTCCGCTTCTCCGCCACCACGCCGGGCGCGTCCACCTTCATCGACCTGGTCGCCCCGAGCGTGGCCGAGATCGAGCTCAACGGCGAGCGGCTGTCGCTGGACAGTTTCAGCGACAGCCGGATCGCGCTGCCCGGCCTGCGGGCCGAGAACGTACTGCGGGTGGTCGCCGACTGCGCCTACACCAACACCGGTGAGGGCCTGCACCGCTTCGTCGACCCGGTCGACGGCGAGACCTACCTCTACACCCAGTTCGAGGTGCCGGACGCCCGCCGCGTCTTCGCCAACTTCGAGCAGCCCGACCTCAAGGCCGCTTTCACCTTCACCGTGACGGCCCCCACCGGCTGGGTCGTGGTCTCCAACTCCCCCACCCCGACCCCGGAGGGCGACGACGCCACCCAGGTCTGGAGCTTCGAGCCGACCCCGCGGATGTCGACCTACATCACCGCGCTGGTCGCCGGCCCGTACGTGGGCGTCTTCGACGCGTACGAGAACGGCTCGCAGCACGTGCCGCTGGGCGTGTACTGCCGGCCGTCGCTCAAGGAGTTCCTCGACTCCGACGCGATCTTCGAGGTCACCAAGCAGGGCTTCGACTACTTCCAGGAGAAGTTCGACTTCGCGTACCCGTTCGCCAAGTACGACCAGCTCTTCGTCCCGGAGTTCAACGCCGGCGCGATGGAGAACGCGGGCGCCGTCACCCTGCGGGACCAGTACGTCTTCCGTTCCAAGGTCACCGACGCCTCGTACGAGTCGCGCGCCGCCACGATCCTGCACGAGCTGGCCCACATGTGGTTCGGCGACCTCGTGACCATGGAGTGGTGGAACGACCTCTGGCTGAACGAGTCCTTCGCCACCTTCGCCGAGGTGGTCTGCCAGGCCGAGGCCCCGGGCTCGCGCTGGCCGCACTCCTGGACCACCTTCGCCAACCAGATGAAGACCTGGGCCTACCGGCAGGACCAGCTGCCCTCGACCCACCCGATCATGGCCGAGATCAACGACCTGGAGGACGTCCAGGTCAACTTCGACGGCATCACCTACGCCAAGGGCGCCTCGGTGCTCAAGCAGCTGGTGGCGTACGTCGGCCAGGACGCCTTCTTCGAGGGCGTGCGCGCCTACTTCAAGCGCCACGCCTGGGGCAACACGCGCCTGAGCGACCTGCTCGGCGCGCTCGAGGAGGCCAGCGGCCGCGACCTCAAGACCTGGTCGAAGGCCTGGCTCGAGACGGCCGGCATCAACATCCTGCGCCCGGAGATCGAGCTGGCCGCCGACGGCACCATGGCCGCCGTCACCGTGGTGCAGGAGGCCCCCGCGCTGCCCGCCGGCGCCAAGGGCGAGGCCGTGCTGCGCCCGCACCGGATCGCGGTCGGCCTGTACGACCTGGTCGACGGCGCCCTGGTGCGCACCGAGCGGATCGAGCTGGACATCGACGGTGCCCGCACCGACGTCCCCCAGCTGGCCGGCAAGGCCCGCCCGGCCGTCCTGCTGCTCAACGACGACGACCTCTCCTACGCCAAGGTCCGGCTGGACGAGGCCTCGATGGCCGTCGTCACCGAGCACCTCGGCGCCTTCACCGACTCGCTGCCGCGCGCGCTGTGCTGGGCCTCCGCCTGGGACATGACCCGCGACGGCGAGCTGGCCACGCGCGACTACCTCACCCTGGCGGTCTCCGGCCTCGGCCGCGAGTCCGACATCGGCGTCGTCCAGTCGGTGCACCGTCAGGTCCGCCTGGCCCTGGAGCTCTACGCCGACCCGGCGTGGCGCGAGGAGGGCCTGCGGGCCTGGGCCGCCGCGAGCGAGCAGCACCTGCGGACCGCCGCCCCCGGCTCCGACCACCAGCTCGCCTGGGCCCGTGCCCTGGCCGTCGTCGCCCGCACCGACGAGCAGCTCGCGCTGCTGGCCGGCCTGCTGGACGGCGGCGTCACCGTCGACGGCCTGGCCGTCGACACCGAGCTGCGCTGGGCCCTGCTGGCCCGCCTGGTCGCCACCGGCAAGGCCGGCCAGGCCGAGGTGGACGCCGAGCTGGAGCGCGACAAGACCGCCGCGGGCCAGGAGCACGCCGCGAGCTGCCTGGCGGCCCGCCCGACCGCCGAGGCCAAGGCCGAGGCCTGGGCCTCCGTGGTCGAGCGCGACGAGCTCACCAACTACGTGCAGGAGGCGGTGATCGGCGGCTTCAACCAGGCCGAGCACCGTGACCTGACCCAGCCGTACATCGAGAAGTACTTCTCGATGGTCAAGGGCATCTGGGAGACCCGCAGCCACGAGATCTCCCAGCAGATCATCGTCGGCCTCTACCCGAGCTACCACGTCAGCCAGTCCACCCTGGACGTGACCGACGCCTGGCTCGCCGCCGCCGACCCGGCCCCGGCCCTGCGCCGCATGGTCATCGAGGCCCGTGCGGGCGTCGAGCGCGCCCTGAAGGCCCAGCAGGCCGACCGCTAGTCGCACCACCAGGGGCGCGGGGAACTGCGCGACCAACCCTCCACCGCGTGGACGGTTGCGCGCGCCGTTCCTCGCGCCCCTGCTTTGGTTGCCGTCAGAGCCGCACGGTGAACGTGGTGAGCCCCGGACGGCTCGTCAGCTCCACCGTCCCCCCGTGCGCCGTCACCACCGCCCGCACGATCGCCAGCCCCAGCCCCGTCGACCCGGTGGCCCGGGCCCTCGACCGGTCCCCCCTGACGAACCGTTCGAACACCCGCTCCGCCAGCTCCGGCTCGATCCCCGGCCCGGTGTCACTCACACTCAGCTCGGCGCCGTCACCCCGCGGCGCCAGCCGCAGCGTGACCTCCGTCCCCTCCGGCGTGTGCGCCGCCGCGTTGGCCAGCAGGTTCGCCACCACCTGCCGGAGGCGATCCTCGTCCCCGGCGACCACCACCGGCTCCGGCGGCAGCTCCAGCCGCCACCGGTGCCCGGGCCCCGCCGCCCGGGCGTCCGAGGCGCAGTCCAGCGCGATCCGGGTCAGATCCGCCTCCCCCCGGGCCAGCGGCCGCCCCGCGTCCAGCCGGGCGAGCAGCAGCAGGTCCTCCACGATCGCCCCCATCCGCCGGGTCTCGGCGTCGATCCGGGTCAGCGAGTGCCGTACGTCCTCGGCCAACGGCCCCGGATGCCGCAGCGCCAGCTCCGCATGCCCCCGCACGGTGGCCACCGGCGTCCGCAGCTCGTGCCCGGCGTCCGCGGCGAAGGACCGCAGCCGCTCCTCGACCGTCTGGCGCTGCGCCAGTGCCTCCTCCACGTGCCCGAGCATCCGGTTGAGCGCCGCCCCAACCCGCCCGACCTCGCTGCGCGGGTCGTCGTCCTCCACCCGGACGGAGAGCTCCACCTCGCCGCTGGCCAGCGGCAGCGCACTCACCCGTTCGGCCGCCGTCACCACCCGGCCGAGCGGCCGCAGGGCCAGCCCCACCCAGAGCGCCCCGGCCACCCCGGCCGCCGCCAGCGCGACGGCGAAGACCACCAGTTCGACCATGACCAGCCGGTGCACCGTCGCGTCCACCGATTTCAACGGCAGCCCGGTCACCAGCACGTCCCCGTCCCGCCCGGCGACGGCCTGCATCCGGTAGCCCCGCAGCGCCGACAGGCTCAGGCTCCGGGCGGAGCCACCCACCGGCAGGGCGGCGAGCGCGCGCTGGTCGGCGTCGCTGAGCCTGACCAGGTCGTCGGTGTCCGCCGGGACGTCGCCCGCCTCGACCCCGACGTCGTCGGCGTCGCCGTCCACCACCCCGGCGTTGGTCACCACGCCGTGCAGCAGCCGCGCGCCGAAGGTGCCGGGCGCCTGGGCCCGGGTGTCGCTGCGGTCCCGCTGGTCGGTCCCGGGGTTCGCCGCGCGCTCCAGGCTGGCCGCGTACCGGCCGCCGGTGTCGCTCAGCTGCTGGTCGAGCCGGTCGACCAGGAAGTGCCGCAGCTCGGCCGTGGTCACCAGCCCGATGCCGCCGCAGACGAGCACCAGCAGCGCCAGCACTCCGGCGATCAGCCGGGCCCGCAGCGTCCGGGGCGCCACCAGGACGCGCCTCACCCCGCCGCCTTGATCACGTACCCGACGCCCCGGACGGTGTGGATCATCGGCGGGCGGCCCTGGTCGAGCTTCTTGCGCAGGTAGCTGACGTACAGCTCGACCACGTGCGCCTGGCCGCCGAAGTCGTACGACCAGACCGCCTCCAGGATCTGCGCCTTGCTCAGCACCTGCCGGGGGTGCAGCAGGAAGTGCCGCAGCAGCGCGAACTCGGTCGGGCTCAGCTCGACGGCCTCGCCGCCCCTGGTCACCTCGCGGGACTGCTCGTCCAGGCTGAGGTCGCCGAGGATGAGCACCGAGCTGCTCGGCGGGCTCACCTGCGCCCCGGCCCGGCGCAGCAGCCCGCGCAGCCGGACCACCACCTCGGCCAGGCTGAACGGCTTGGTCACGTAGTCGTCCCCGCCGGCCGCGAGCCCGGCGATCCGGTCCTCCACGGCGTCCCGGGCGGTGAGGAAGAGCACCCGCAGCTCGGGCTGGCGGGCCTGCAGGCGGCGCAGCACCGCCATGCCGTCCATCCCGGGCAGCATCATGTCGAGCACCACGGCGTGCGGCCGCCACTCGGCGGCCAGCTCGACCGCCGCCGGTCCGTCGGCGACGCCCCGGGCCTCCCAGCCCTCGTAGCGCAGCGCGCCGCAGAGCACCTCGACCAGGTCGGGTTCGTCGTCCACGACCAGGAGCCGCCAGGGCTCGGTGGCGAGGTCGGTGTCCATGGGCTGCCCATCCTGGTCGGTTGCTGTGGGGACCGTTCATTCTGCGGGTCGGGATGAGAATGCACTGAGATCACTTCGGGCGCGAAATCACGGCTGCACCCACTCTGACCTGGCTTTTTGCTCCCGATCTCTCATCGGCATGCCATGGCATTCATAGGCAATTGAGAGCTTCCGATGCAAGGGTGGCCCCACTTGCCCACAAGAGTCCACCCACCAGAACGGAGGCCGCCCGATGATCTCACTGATCCGCCGTTCGCTGCCCTCGGTGGCGCTCGCCGCCATCGGCGTCGGGGCCGCCGGGGTGCTGGCGCTCTGGTGGCGCGACACCCCCGCGATCCGGGGCGCCGCCGGCTGGCTGACCGGGGCCGGACAGATCACCGGCCTGCTGGCCGGGTACGCCGCTCCGGTGCTGCTGCTCCTGATGGCCCGCATCCCGCTGCTCGAACGCGAGCTCGGCGCCGACCGGCTGGCCCGCTGGCACGCCCGCGGCGGCCGGTGGATGGTCGGGCTGGTCCTGGCCCACCTGCTGACCATCACCTGGGGCTACGCGCTCACCGACGGCCGGGGACTGCTCGCCGAGGGAGTGCGGCTGGTCTTCGACTACCCGGAGATGCTCAAGGCCACCCTCGGCACCCTGCTCCTGCTCGGGGTCGGCGCCGTCTCGGCCGCCGCGGCCCGCCGCCGCCTCTCCTACGAGCTCTGGTACTACCTCCACCTGGCGACCTACCTCGCCGTGGCGCTCGCTTTCGGCCACCAGCTGGCCAACGGCGCCCAGCTCGGGGACGGCCCCGGCCGGGCGCTCTGGTACCTGCTCTACCTGGGTACCGCCGCCCTCCTCGGCTGGTACCGCCTTCTCGTCCCCTTCCGGCACGACCGGCGGCACCGGCTGCGGGTGGCGGAGATCCGGCCGGAAGGCCCGGGCGTGGTCTCGGTCTTCCTGACCGGCCGACGGCTGGACGAACTCCACGCCGAGGCCGGCCAGTTCTTCCGCCTGCAGTTCCAGACGCCGGGCCTGCGCTGGGCGGCCAACCCGTACTCGCTCTCGGCCCCGCCGCACCCCGACTTCCTCCGCTTCACGGTCAAGTCGCTCGGCTCCCACAGCGCGGCCCTCGCCCGCCTCCCGCTCGGCACCCGTGTCCTGGCCGAGGGCCCGTACGGCGCCTTCACCGCCCGGCGGCTCACCACCGACCGCACGACCCCGGGCCTGCCCGCCCGTACCGCGGCCGCCCCGGCCCGCGTGCCGGCCATGGCCGGGGCGGGCCTGCCGGGCAGCGGCCCGTACGCCCCGCTTCCCGTCCGAGGGCGCCGCCGGGGCGGACCACCCGTCCTGCTGCTCGGTGCGGGCGTCGGCATCACCCCGCTGCGCGCGCTCTTCGAGACCCTTCCTGGCGAGGTCACCCTGGTCCAGCGGGCCCGCCGGCCCGAGGACGTGCTCTTCCGCGCGGAACTCGCCGCCGTCGCCACCGCCCGTGGGGCCCGGGTGCACGAGCTGCTCGGCAGCCGCGCCGAGGTCGGCGACCTCGGCCGCGCCCTGGCCCGCCTGGTGCCCGGCCTGGCCCGGCACGAGGTGTTCCTCTGCGGGCCGGACGCCCTCACCGCCGAGGCCGTGCGCTCACTCCGCGCCGCCGGCGTCCGCCGCATCCACCACGAGTCCTTCAGCTTCTGATCCCCGTTGATCCTCCGTACCTGAGGAGTCCCCGTGCGCCGAGCCGTCGTCACCGGCACCGCCACCGTGGCCGGCATCGTCCTGCTGCTCTCGCTCAAGCCGCACGACGGCCCGGGCAACAGCACCGTCGCCAAGGTCATCAGCTCCGGCACCAGCCCCTCCGCGGCCGCCTCGGCGCCGTCCTCGCCCTCCACCGCGACCGGGTCCGGCAGCTCGCCAGCCGCAGCACCCTCCCCCTCCGCCTCGGCCGCCTCACGGGTCGTCACCGGCAACGCGATCGACACCCGCTACGGCCCGGTCCAGGTCCGTGTCACGCTCGACAGCGGCAAGATCACCAAGGTCGACGTCCTGCAGTACCCCGCGGAGAGTCACCGCGACCGCGAGATCAACACCTACGCCCTCCCCGAGCTCAACCAGGAGGCCCTGGCCGCCCAGAACGCCCGGATCGACGCGGTCTCCGGCGCCACCTACACCAGCGACGGCTACACCCGCTCCCTGCAGAGCGCCCTCGACCAGGCCGGCCTCACATGACGGAACCCCCGGTCTTCCGACATGCCGAACCCGTCATGGGCACCGTCTTCTCCTTCGCGATCCGCCGCCCCGGCGACACTCCCGGCCTCGGGGACGTGCTCCGCGCGGTCCTCGCCCGGCTCCACCGCATCGACGAGGTCTTCTCCACTTACCGGCCCGACAGCCAGATATCCCGCCTCGAGCGGGCCGAGCTGACGCTCGCCCAGTGCGACCCGGAGGTGGCCGAAGTCCTGGCCCGCTGCCGCGAGGTGGCGGCCGAGACCGACGGCTGGTTCACGGACCGACCCGCCGGGCGGCTCGACCCGAGCGGCTGGGTCAAGGGCTGGGCCGTCGAGGAGGCCTCCCGGGCGCTCGCCGCCGCGGGCTGGACCGACCACAGCGTGACCGGCGGCGGCGACGTCCAGACCAGTGGCGGCCCCTGGCGGATCGGCATCGCCCACCCGCTGCGCCCGGGCACCCTGCTCACCGTGCTGACCGGCCACGACTTCGCCGTGGCCACCTCGGGCACCGCCGAACGCGGCCCGCACATCCTCGACCCGCACACCGGCCGCCCGGCCACCGGCCTGGCCTCCCTCACCCTGACCGGCCGTCGGCTCTCCCGCACCGACGCCTGGGCCACCGCCGCCTTCGCGATGGGCCCTTCGCGCGCCCTCGCCTGGGCCGCCACCCGGCCGGGCACCGAGGCGCTCGCCGTGCTCCCCGACGGCACCACCCGCCACACCCCGGGGCTCAGCGCCTATCTCGCCCCCGGACAGCACTGAGCGCCGCCGGAGCTGGTGTCAGCTCCGACGGCGCTCAACCGGCGACCGGTGTTACTTCTTCTTGCCCTTGCCCAGCGAGGGCAGCGCGGTCAGGCCCGCGATGATCACGAACAGCGCGATCGGGGCGAGCACGTACAGGCCGAGGGTCTGGGCCACGCTCAGACCCGAGCCCGGGTTGTCGCCGTCGTCCCGGGTCAGGGCCATGGCGGGCGACGACAGCAGCATCATCAGCGTGGCCGTTGCGGTGATCGCACCGGCGCGCAAAGCGTTCCTCTTGTCCACGTTTCCCAAGGTACCGGCCCCTTACCGCCCCTCGCTCGCCGGGGTCCGCCTTCCGGGCGCAGCCGTCCTGAGCAGCTCGGTCAGCCTGCCCACCCCCGGCGCCCCGGCGATCTCCTCCAGCGTCCGCGGCGTCCCCGTCCGGTCCGCCACCGGCAGCCGCCAGTTCGGGTACTGGTCCCACGTCCCCGGCAGGTTCTGCGGCCTCGGGTCACCGACCACGTCAGGCAGCCAGACCCCGACCAGCTCGGCGGGCGTGGCCAGCAGGAAGCCGTACAGCGCCTCCGCACTCAGCTCCTCCCCCTCCCCGAGCAGGCCGATTTTCTGCAGCTCCTCCTTCCACTCGGCCAGCTCGTTGACCGCCTCCGCCCACTCCTCAGTCACCGGCCGTGCCAGCAGCCCCAGCCGCTCCCGCAGCTCGACGTGCTCCCCGCTCAACCTGGCCGCCGTACTGGGCAGATCGTGCGTGGTGAGCGTCGCCAGACAGGCCGCCCGCCACCGCTCCGGCGGCAGCACGGCCCCCTTCGCCTGCCAGTCCCGCTCGAACCAGAGCACCGACGTCCCCAGCACGCCGCGCGCGGCCAGCTCCTCCCGCACACCCGGCTCGACCGTCCCCAAGTCCTCCCCGATCACGTACGTGCCCGCCCGGTGCGCCTCCAGCGCCAGCACCCCGAGCATCGCCTCGGCGTCGTACCGCACGTACGCCCCCGCGGTGGGCGGACTCCCCGCCGGCACCCACCACAGCCGGAACAGCCCCATCACATGGTCGATCCGGATCGCCCCGGCATGCCGCGCCGCCGCCCGCAGCAGCTCCGCGTACGGCTGGTAACCCGACTCCGCCAGCGCATCCGGCCGCCAGGGCGGCAGCCCCCAGTCCTGCCCGTGCGCGTTGAACGCGTCCGGCGGCGCCCCGACCGAGATCCCGTCCGCCAGCACGTCCTGCAGCACCCAGGCGTCCGCACCGTCCGGGTGCGCCCCGACCGCCAGGTCGTGGATCAGCCCGACGCTCATCCCGGCGTCCTTCGCGGCCCGGTGCGCCGCCCCGAGCTGCTCGTCCACCAGCCAGGCGAGCCAGCGGTGGAACTCGATCCGCTCCGTCAACTCCGCCTTGGCCGCCGCCACTTGCGGATTCCTCGGGCTCTGCAGGCCCTTCGACCAGCGCCGCCACTCACTCCCGTGCACCTCGGCCAGCGCCTGGTAGACGGCGAACTGCTCCAGCCACTCGCCCTCCCGCGCCACGAACGCCCGGTACGCGGCCTCCCGGCCGACCCCGCGCGGCACCCGGTGCAGGATCTCCAGCGCCTGCCGCTTCACGCTCCACACGGCGTCCCGGTCGATCAGCCCGTCATGCCCGAGCACCTCCTCCCGCAGCCTCGCGGCCTTCTCCGCCAGCTCGTTGATCTCCCCCCGCTCGGCGTAGGCGTACTCGGGGACCGCCTCCACCCTCAGGTGCACCGGATCGGCGAACCGCCGGGACGACGGCCGGTACGGCGACGGGTCCGACGGCACCCCGGGCATCCCGGCATGCAGCGGGTTGATCTGCAGGAACGCCGCCCCCAGCTCGCTCCCCGACCACTGCGCCAGCTCCTTGAGATCCCCCAAGTCCCCCATCCCCCAGGACCGTTCGGACAGCACCGAGTACAGCTGCGCCAGGAACCCCCACCCCCGCTGGCCCACCTCCGGCAGCCGCTGCGGCGCCACGATCAGCGCCGCACCCTCCTCCCGACCCCCGGCCTTCACCCTCAGCCGGTGCCGCCCGAGCGGCAGATCCGCCGGCAGCCAGTGCGACTTCCCCGCCGGCAGGGTCCAGACCCCGCCCCCCTCCAGCTCCACACTCAGCAGCGCCCCGGCCGGCACGTCCACCGCCGTCCGCCGCCCGCTCCGCACCACCACACACGCCGGCACCAGCCGCCCGGCCGCCTCGGCCCGGTGCCGCGCCAGACTCTCCCGCACCTCCTCCGCACTGCCCGCCGCCACCCCGAGCGCCCCCAGCACCGCCACCAACGTCCCCGGCGCCACCACCACCGGCCCGTTCCCCGCGTCATACGTACTGTCCACCCCGTACGCATGCGCCAGCGCCACCAACTCCCCCGAAGGCAGCACCACTTCCTCCCCCGCCGCCCCCAGCGCCGCGCCGCCTTCGGCCTCACCCAGATAAGCAGCCACTCCCGGACTCCCACCTACGCACCGTAACTACCCCAACACACCAGGACGCCCCAGTCCTACCCGCCCCACCCCACCCCGGCCCCGCAACGACACGGCGGAGCACCCACCGGTGCCGTCAGCCGCGCACGGCTACGGACGGCCCGTGCCCCGCATCGTCCCGATCAGCTCGACACCGCTGCTCTCCACCCAGTCCTCCGCCTCGACCACCAGGCTCGTGACCTGGTCGGGAATCAGCTCCCCTCCCGGATGAACCCGAACTCCGGCCAGGCCCGAATCCGCACTGCCCGGTAGCTGTCGATCCCGGCCAGGAAGACGGTCTCCTCACCAAGGGCGTGCCGGATCAGCGCCTCGGCCTCCAATCGGTCGAACCGCACGGACGGAGCGGCGGCCGCCAGACGAGCTGCGACGCAGGCCGAGATGTCGCGCACTGGCTGATCCACAGCGAACCGCGTCGCCAGCGAGCCGGGCTTGGCACGCCGCTGGACCCGAAGACCTACGACTATCCGGGCGCGGTGCTGTTCAACGCCCACGCCGGAGCCTTGGGCGCACTTCACGATCTACCTGCGCCGCGAGATCGCCGCGCGGCTCGGCGTGACACAGAAGGCGGCCCGCGCTGTGCTGCGCGTCTCCTTCGCCAAGGTCGCCGAGTACCAGAAGCGCGGCCTGGTCCACTTCCACGCCGTGATCCGTCTCGACGGCCCGGACGGCAGTACCCAGCCCCCGCCCTCGTCCGCCACCGTGACCTTGCTCGCCGACGCCATCCGGGCCGCCGCCACCCGCGTCTCGATCAGCGTCGTCTCGGACGCGGTCGGGGAACGCGAACTCGCCTGGGGCGAGCAGCTCGACGTGCGTGAGATCGCCGCCTTCGGCACTGACACCGAGCTCACCGATCACGCGGTCGCCGCCTACGCGGCCAAGTACGCCACAAAGTCCGCCGACTCATCCGGTGCTCTCGACCGCGCCCTGTTCTGCCGCCCCTGCCAGAGACGCGGCATGACCCTGACTGGCCGCGGAACCCCGCTCACGTGCACCGCCTGCGGCGGCACCGGACAGGCCCGGCCGCTGCCCCGCCTCGCCGTCGAACGCCACGTGCGGCAGATGATCCGCACCTGCTGGGAGCTGGGCAAGCGCCCGGAGTTCGCCGAGCTCAAGCTCTGGAAGTGGGCGCACATGCTCGGCTTCCAGGGCCACTTCTCCACCAAGTCACGCTGCTACTCCGTCACCCTTGGCCAACTGCGCGACGACGCCGCGCCTCGCGCACCGAACGGGCCCGCACACACGCCGGCCTGCCCGACCTCGACCCGAGCACGACGCTCGTCATCGGCCACTGGGCCTACCACGGCTCGGGCTACAGCCCCGGCGCGGAACTCCTCGCCGCCGCCGTCCGGCACCGCAGAGAAGCGGAGCGGCAGTTCGCCGCAGAAGGCGGCTCCTCATGACCGCTCTGCTCCCCGGACCGGGTATGAGCGAACACCTGCTGACGATTCCTCAGGTCATGGCCTGCCTCCAACTCGGCCGCTCCGCCGTCTACGACCTGCTCCGCACTCGGCAGCTCGCCTCGATCACCCTCGGCCGCGCCCGCCGCATCCCCACCCACGCCCTCACCGAGTTCATCCACTCCCGCCTCGACCAGGAAGCCGCCTGATGACCACGCCCCGCGACGCCACCTCCTCCCGTCGCGTCCGCGCCAACGGCGACGGGACCGTCTACCAGCGCAAAGACGGCCGCTGGGAAGCAGCGGGATATGTCCTCGCCCCAGGCAACACCCGCAAGCGCGTCCGTGTCTACGGCACCACCCGCAAAGAAGCCCTGGCCAAACTGACTGAGAAGATCGCCACCAGCAACCGCGGCGTCCCTGTTCCGTCCGTGCAGGGCAGCGTGAGCGCCTACCTGACTTACTGGTTGGAGGCCGTCGCCATCCACCACCTCCGAGAGAACACCCACACCCGCTACACCGCCTGCGTCGAGCAGCACCTCATCCCCGGCCTGGGCAAGAAGAAGCTCGCCAAGCTCACCGCCAAGGACGTCCGCACCTGGCTCAACCAGCTCCGCACCACCTGCCAGTGCTGCGCACGTGGCATCGACGCCCGCCGTGAGTCAGTCCCGTTGCTGCGCCGCCGGAGCGTGCTGCTCCAAGCGGCTCTCCCCGCTGACGCTGGCGTACATCCACTCCGTCCTCAAGTCCGCCCTGGAGCACGCCGTCCGCGAGGAGGAGATCACGCGCAACGTGGCCCGCAACGTCCGCACTGGTACGCCGCGCCCCCGTCGTTTCGAACCGCTCAGGGCAGATGAGGCCCGCCAGTTGCTCGCTACCGCCCGCAATGACCGCCTGTTCGCGCTGTACGAACTCGCCCTCCACACCGGACTCCGCAAGGGCGAACTCCTCGGCCTCCAGTGGGAAGACCTCGACCTCGACAAGGGCACAGCCAGCATCCGCCGCACCCTCCAGCGCACCCAGACCGGCGGGCTCACCGCCCTACCCACCAAGACCCGGGCATCCGAACGCCGCATCGCCCTCCCCGGCGAGTGCATCCGCTCATTGAGGGAACGCCGTGAAGCACGGGAAGGTGAACGTGAGGCGACAGCGGAGGGTTGGAAGGACAACGGCCTCGTCTTCAGCACGCCGGCAGGAGGGCCGATCGATCCCGCGAACCTCAATCGCCACTTCCGCGCCCTCCTCGACCGAGCAGGGCTCCGCCGCATCCGCTTCCACGACCTACGGCACTCCACCGCGACGCTCCTCCTGGAGCAAGGTGTCGAACTCGTCGTGATCAAAGAACTCCTTGGACACGCCCACATAGGCGTCACCGCCACCGTCTACGCCCACGTCCGGCTCCGCCTCCAGCGGGACGCCATCGACCTCCTCGGCCGCACGCTCCACAACCCCACCGGGACCGCCAACCAGCCTGACGACGGCGACAACCCGCTGCCCTGCGCAACACCTGTCCGCTGACGTTGCCGTCAGCTACTGCCGTCAAAGACCAATTGGGCCCCCTCCGAATTCTCGCGGAGGGGGCCCAGCTCTGTAGCAGATGCACACCGTCGGGGAATAATTCACGGGGCCATTCCCCCCTATAGCATCCCCGAAATAAAGGCCGCTGATTTACTTCCAATTTCCCCCCGTAGCTGAGGGATCGTACGGTCGAGACACGCAGAGGCAGACCCTATCCTTCGCAAGAATTTCGTGTGGCCGCCCTGCCGACCCAGACATTACCTCGCCTGCACTGATCCTGAACGAGGGGCGTCTGCAACGTCCGATTCACATCATCATTGACTCAACACATCTGCCAAGTTCGATACTTCCCGCACCTGCCCCGCAGTCAGATGCCGCACATCCCAGAGCAGGGCGGCCGTGTCGATATTCTCCGGCGAACGCCTGCGGCCTGCCGCTTGGTGCACACCGGTCAAGGAGGCCAGGACGGTGACCGGAATGCCGAGCACGACTGCGAAGCCATTGAGGAGCTCAGTGTCAAGCTCCTTAACTCCACGCCCTACCGCGCCGATGGTCGCAGCCGACAGGTAGACCCCGGACATCAGGTACATCACCTTGGCCGCAGAGGACCATCCCAGATTCCGGAGGGCAAGCATGCGCACAAGGAGCGAACCGAATCCCGGGGGGTACTGCTCATAAGGGCGCTGCCTCTTGGGAGGGACGGTTTGCGGCGGCACCTCAGCCAGGGACTGGGCAAAATCACGTAGCCGCTGCCTGTCGGGCGCGGGCAATCGGAGTGCATGCTGCACCAGCTTGGGGAGCTCACGACCAGCTTCTTCGTCGAAGAGCATCGCGCCATCCGGAATGGTCAGACCCGCAATGAGGAAGAGGTCATGGCTCTGCATGCCAAGCCGCTCTGCAAGCTGGTGGAGGAATTCCTCCGTCGGGGGTTGGCCTCCAGGAATCGGAGACAGCTCGCCCACGGGAAGACCGGTGTCGTGTGGAAGACCGTTTTCCTGACTCCGCACGAGACGAGCCAGGAGCACACCGCTATCAGCGTAGATCGGAAGGTCCATCAGCACCACCGCATCGAGAGAAGTAGCCGTTCGGATGTTTCAAGCCCGCTGGGGGCAGCCTCACGAGACCACCCCCAGCAAACATGTTTTACCTCAGAGACCAGGCGGCCCGGCGTAGTAATCCCAGGCGTGGTCAGCGAAGTCCCAACCGTGCCGCTGGAAGGCTCCGCGAGTGACATCCATCAAGGGGGTGAACCCCGGAGTTTCCGTCGGACGGTAATGGCCGGAGAAGTTGTCGATCCTGGAAATTGCACCGCTTGCATCGACATCAAATGTGCCTGCCATGAGCACCCCTTTACGATTACCCAGGGATGTGTGTCCGGCACCCGGATTGAGATCCCACATGGATTCGTTCTGCATAGCACGCAGGGAACCATCCTGGTGAACGATGAAGTGATATTCACCCGCACCGAGAGAGGATCCAGGCGAAATTCCTGCATGTGCCGGAAGGGTTCCCTGGTCGGCGTGGTCGACGCCCTCGCGGAACGGCTCCCAAACCTTATCCCCACAGTTGTGGACGAGGACTGGCGTGGCGCCTGCCAGCACATAGTACGTGTGATAGGCGCCCCCTTCCTGACTGCCTTTTCGCAGGTGAGCGGCAATCTACCGGTCCACTGAGGTCCGTGGAAGTGTGCCGTTGTCCGCCTCTGTTGCCGTCAGTGTTGCTGTCAATGGTCTAAACCATGGCGATAGTCGGAAGCCGTCGCGGGGACGGAGCGGGCTGGGCGTCCGATAGGACTGAGTAGCCAGCCAACGGCACGAAGGGAGCGTGGAAAGGGCCGCCAAGGCCCGGGTCCGGCGGCAGCCGGACTTCCGCGATCGGCGCAGTAGCCTTCGCCGCCCATGGCCAGCAAGCCTTCCTCGGGACCTGGCCCGGGTAGCGGCAGCGGCACTGGCGGTGATCCCACCGGAAGCTCCTGCACCAGCGCCAGCCCGCTGACCGACAGCCCTGCCGGGGCTCTGGCGTTGCGTCACCTCGCTGCCCCTGGCCGGGCGGTCGCGCCGGGACCGGGCGCCAGCCCGCACGCCCGGCGCCGGCCGCCACGGCCGGGGCAGCGGCGCGCGCAGGGCGCGCGCCCTTGACAGCCTGCGCACCCGCTGTCAGTGCTGCACCCGCCGCACCGACCACAAGCGGACCACCGACCAGCAGCGCTGCTGCGCCGTCAACCGGTGCTGCCGCCGATACCTGAGCCCGCTCACCATCACCTACATCCACACCGTGCTGAAGACGGCACTGGAGCACGCCGTTCAGGAAGAGGAGATCCCCCGCAACCTGGCCCGCAATGTCCGACTCGGCACACCCCGCCCCCGCAGGTTCGAGCCCCTGACCGCCGAAGAGGCCCGCCAGCTGCTCGACGTCACCCGCAGTCACCCGCTCCACCCCGTGGTGCACCTCGCCCTTCACACCGGACTGCGCAGGGGCGAACTCCTCGCCCTCACCTGGGAAGACCTCGACCTCAACACCGGAACAGCCGCGATCCGCCGCACACTGCAACGCACCCGCGAGAACGGTCTGGTGCTTCTCCCCACCAAGACCCACGCCTCCGAGCGCCGCATCGCCCTGCCCGCAGCCTGCCTCCGCCTGCTCCGCGAACACCGGGCACAGCAGGAAGCCGAACACGAAACTGCAGGACTGCGCTGGAACCCGCGCGGCTACATCTTCACCGCTCCCGGCACCGCACACCCAGTCGAACCCAGCACCCTCAACCGGCGCTTCGCGACGCTACTCAAGCTGGCCGGCGTACGCCGCATCCGGTTCCACGACCTCCGGCACTCCACCGCCACCCTGCTCCTGGACCAGGGCGTCGAACTCGTCGTGTCGCGCGTCAGACTTTGTGGCGGGGCTCGTTTGTTGCGGGTCCTGCTGCTTGAAGGAGTCTGATCGATCATGGTGAGGCCACCGGCACTGCCG